>JAUXCK010000067.1 GCA_030618925.1 Desulfobacteraceae bacterium | reverse complement strand
GCAGACCTGTTCCTGTTAGCCCATGACACATACACCGGTGCCTCATACCCGGGGACCAGCCGCTTGTATGAGTTGACCCACTGGTTTGTCACGGCCGTCATTTCGGGTGCATGGCGAAGTATACCCGCAATATAATATTTGGCAAGATCAGACAAATTATATTTGGCGTCAGGGTTAAAAAACACATTTCGCCCCTCCTTGAAAAGTGACTGATGGACATGCATACCGCTTCCATTTTCACCAAATACCGGTTTGGGCATAAACGTCGCGTATACGCCGTTTTGCCGGGCAATCTCCTTAACGACCATACGGTAAGTCATGGTAATATCGGCCATTTTCAGGCCCTCGTTATACCGGAGGTCGATTTCATGCTGGCTCGGGGCCACTTCATGATGGCTGTATTCAACCTCAATATCCATTGCCTGGAGGGCAAAAATAGTTTCTCTCCTCAAATCCCCTCCCAAATCCATGGGCCGTGAATCAAAATAACCGCCTTTATCAAGAATCTGGGTGCTGGTGCTGTCCTTAAAATAAAAATATTCCAATTCAGGCCCCACATGAAACGAATATCCCTTTTCCGCCACTCTTTTTAGAAGCCGCTTAAAGATGTAACGGGGATCACCCACGTAGGATGTACCATCCGGCTCAAGAATATCACAGAACATGCGGGCAACAGGCTGTTCCCCGCTCCGCCACGGAACAAACTGGAATGTGGACGGATCCGGTTTGGCGATCATATCACTTTCTTCAATACGCGCAAAACCTTCTATGGAAGAACCGTCAAACCCCATGCCTTCACTCAATCCTTCCTCCAGTTCCGATGTCGTAATGGCAAAACTTTTTAGAACCCCCAATACATCCGTAAACCAGAACTGAATAAAGCTGATATCTTTTTCCTTTACAATTCTTTTTACATCATCCATTGTTTGGCAATTCATTGTCACCCCTCCGGTTGCATTTTATGTTAGTGAGTTGCGTGTTTCTTGTCCTGGCAGGTTGGGTAGAACGCAGCGAAACCCAACACTTAGTCATCGACGCACGAACGATTCAACGGGATGAAAGCAAAACCCAGCGAACCAAATTTAAAGAATTTTCATTCGGGCGCCATTTAAATAAAACCCGTCATAAAAAACTTTTGGCATCTAATGAAAATTCTATTTGACAACCGATTTCTAAATAATTACAACCTTACAAATTTGTAATTATTTTCCATTTCATTCATTCGCTCCCAACCTGTTCAGGGACATGAAGACATCTTATGAAACAGATCGAAAAAGTTACCCTATTATATGAAATCAGTAAAGCCCTAAATGAACACTTTGACCTGGAAAAATCATTATATACTGTTCTGAAAATCCTGTCAGATTCAATGGGCATGGTTCGCGGCACTATATCAATATTAAATCGCCTACGCAATGACATAAGTATCGAAATTGCCCATGGCATCTCCAAACGCGCCATCCAAAAAGGGAAATACAAACTTGGCGAAGGGGTTACGGGTAAAGTCATCCAGACGGGAAAAGCCGTTACCATACCCAAAATAAGCGAAGAGCCGGCATTTTTAGACCGCACAGCCACAAGAAAAACCAGCAAGGACCAGGCGCTTTCTTTTATATGTGTCCCGGTTAAAAAAGGGAATCAGGTAATCGGGGCGATCAGTGTGGATAAGCCTTACGAAAAATCCTATTCTCTGGCTGATGGGAGAAAATTCATGTCCGTGGTTGCAACCATGATTGCAAATCATGTGATTCACCTTGAAACAATCCGTACTGAAAAAGAACGGTTACGGGAAGAGAACATAAGACTGCAGAATGAACTTGAAAATAAATATCGATTTAACAACATCATCGGCAACAGCAACAAAATGCGTGAGGTGTATCAGATGATTTCCCAGGTCTCCCGCAGCAACACCCTTGTGCTCATACGGGGGGAAAGCGGAACGGGAAAGGAGCTTGTTGCGAATTCAATACACTATAACAGTCCACGGGCAACGCGTCCCTTTATCAAGATTAACTGCGCAGCAATCCCGGTCAATCTCATTGAAAGCGATCTTTTCGGGCACGAGAAGGGGGCTTTTACAGGGGCTTTTAAACAAAAACCGGGAAAATTCGAACTCGCCAACAAAGGGACCATATTTCTTGATGAAGTGGGATCAATCGATATGGACATGCAGGTAAAACTTCTTCGCGTGCTTCAGGAAAAAGAGTTTGAGCGGGTTGGGGGGCAGAAAATCATCAAAACGGATGTGCGAATTATTGCTGCCACAAACAAAAACCTTGAACAATCTGTGGAGGAAGAGAGCTTTAGAAGCGACCTGTATTACCGCCTGAACGTTTTCCCGATTTTTATCCCGCCGCTTCGGGAACGGAAGACGGATATTCTGCTTCTATCTGATTTTTTTCTTGAAAAATACAATGCGGAAAATGATAAAAAGATTAAGCGGTTTTCCACCCCGGCCATCGACATGTTTATGAGCTACCACTGGCCCGGGAATGTCAGGGAGCTTGAAAATTGTATAGAACGTGCTGTCCTCTTGTGTGAGGAGGAGGTGATACACAGTTTTCACCTTCCGGCAACGCTTCAAACCGGTGTGGAATCCGATACCCTGCCTTCAAGGTCTCTTGAAGAAGCCGTGGCAAACCTTGAACAGGAAATGATTATTGACGCACTAAAAAATGTGCGGGGAAATATCACGGACGCTGCAGTGCTTCTCAAAACAACCGTCCGTAAATTTTCCTATAAGGCAAACAGATATCATATCGACTACCGACATTACCGTTAATTTTAAGGGCTCTTAGACATGGAAAAAGACAATCCTGAAATTTATGAAAAATATATCAAGGCCCTCATGCAGATCAGCCAGGCAATCACGTCTGATCAATATCTTGAAGATATTCTTAAATTGATCGTAATGGTGACCGCCAAAGTAACAGGGGTGGAAATCTGCTCCCTGTGGCTGATTGATGACAATGACAAATCTAAAACAATTCGGCTTAAGGCGACCCAGGCCATAGACCATGATTATGTCAAGGACCGAACGCTTATGATGAACGAAGGTGTTGTGGGGTATGTGGCAACCCACAATCGCCCTCTCCTTGTCAAGGATGTCTTAAAGGAACCAAGGTTCAAGGAAAAAGAGATGGCCAAAAAGCTGAATCTGGTATCCATGGTGGGTATGCCGCTTCAGGTTAAGGGCAAAAAAGTGATCGGCGTGCTTAATTGCTTTACTGCCATGCCCCACGATTTTTCCGAAACCGAGATAAACATGATCCGCACAATTGCCAACCAGGCGGCTGTCGCCATAATGAATACCGAACTCATGGTTAAAACCAGGGTGATCCAGGAGGAGCTTAAGACCCGTAAACTGCTGGAACGCGCCAAAGAGGTTATCATGCGCCGTCGTGACATGAAAGGAGATGAAGCCCACCGATGGATACAAAAACAAAGCATGGATTCCCGCAAATCCGTACGTGAAATTGCCGAAGCCATCCTGCTGTCAGATAAACTTTATTAACTTTAACCAAACAATGGAGGAAAAATTTATGCCCAAGCGTGATGATATTAACAAGGTAATGATTATCGGATCAGGACCCATCATAATCGGCCAGGCATGCGAGTTTGATTATTCAGGTACCCAGGCCTGCAAGGCATTGCGAAGCCTTGGTTACGGGATTGTACTGGTAAATTCAAATCCTGCCACGATTATGACAGATCCCGGCATGGCCGATACAACCTATATCGAACCGCTCAATATCCAGACACTGACAAAAATCATCGAAAAAGAACGACCGGATGCACTGCTGCCGAATCTGGGGGGTCAAACCGGCCTTAACCTCTCCTCTGAACTATCAAGGACCGGTGTCTTGAAAAAGTATGGTGTCAAAATCATCGGCGTCAATATCGATGCCATTGAACGCGGAGAGGACCGAACAGCCTTTAAAAATACAATGGATCGTCTCGGGATCGAAATGCCCGAGGGCAGGACTGCCAATACAATTGAGGAAGCCGAAAAAATCGCTGATGAGCTGGGTTATCCTGTTGTACTTCGTCCGGCATACACAATGGGCGGGACAGGCGGCGGCCTTGTTTACAATGTTGAGGACCTCCGCATCATTTCAGCGCGCGGCCTTTCGGCCAGCCTTGTCACCCAGATCCTTGTGGAGGAATCTGTACTGGGGTGGGAGGAACTCGAGCTTGAGGTGGTAAGAGACGCCAAAAACCAGATGATTACTGTCTGTTTTATAGAAAATGTCGATGCCATGGGTGTTCACACAGGTGATTCTTTTTGCACGGCGCCCATGCTGACCATTGATCCTGAACTGCAGAAACGGCTTCAGAAATATTCATACGATATTGTGGAGGCCATCGAAGTCATTGGCGGCACAAATATCCAGTTCGCGCATGATCCGAAAACCGGCCGGGTTGTTGTGATCGAAATCAATCCAAGGACTTCCCGTTCATCCGCCCTGGCCTCCAAAGCAACCGGATTTCCCATTGCAATGGTCTCCTCCCTTTTGGCAGGCGGGATGACAATGGATGAAATTCCCTACTGGCGGGACGGCACCCTTGAAAAATATACCCCCTCTGGAGATTACGTGGTTGTGAAGTTTGCCCGTTGGGCCTTTGAAAAATTCGAGGGCGTAGAGGATAAACTCGGAACACAAATGCGCGCGGTGGGCGAAGTCATGAGCCTTGGCAAGAACTATAAAGAAGCCTTTCAGAAATCTATCCGATCCCTGGAAAACAACCGCTACGGGCTTGGCTTTGTAAAAGATTTTAATGATCAATCCCTTGAGCAACTCTTAAAAATGGTGGGCACGCCGACAAGTGAGCGCCAGTTCATTATGTATGAGGCGCTGCGAAAGGGAGCGGACATCCAGACCCTTTATGAGTTAACACATATCAAACCGTGGTTCATTGAACAGATGAAAGAGCTCGTGGAGCTGGAAGAAAAAGTCCTCACACATCGGGGAAAATTACCGCCTGATGATCTTCTCATTCAGGCAAAAAAAGACGGTTTTTCTGATAAATATCTGGCCATGCTTCTAAATCTGCCCGAAAAGGACATTCGTGGAAAACGTCTTTCCCTGAATTTAAACGAAGCATGGGAGCCGGTTCCGGTCAGCGGCGTTGAAAATGCAGCCTATTATTATTCCACGTACAATGCCCCGAATCAGGTTGACGTGAGCGGCAACAAAAAAATCATGGTTCTGGGCGGAGGGCCCAACCGGATAGGCCAGGGCATAGAGTTTGATTATTGCTGTGTTCATGCTGCACTTGCCATCAAGGATGCAGGGTATGAATCCATCATGGTTAACTGCAACCCTGAAACAGTATCGACAGATTACGACACATCGGACAAACTCTATTTTGAGCCCTTAACCGTAGAGGATGTGCTGAGCATTTATGAAAAGGAAAAGCCGGACGGCGCCATTGTCCAGTTCGGCGGCCAAACGCCGCTGAATATCGCAGCTGAACTGGAAGAGGCGGGTGTGACCATCCTGGGGACCTCCCCTGAAACAATCGATCTGGCTGAAGATCGCGACCGATTCCGAAAAATAATTCGCGACCTGGGGATCCCCCAACCACAGTCTGGTATGGCCAGTAACCTTGCGGAGGCCCTCGAGGTGGCGAATGACATCGGATATCCCCTGATGGTTCGGCCATCCTATGTTCTGGGTGGAAGAGCCATGGAAATTATTCTTGACCAGGAGATGCTTGAACGCTATCTGGCGGCAGCAGTTGACGTGTCCCCTGACCGGCCGATCCTGATTGACAAATTCCTGGAAGACGCCATTGAAGCCGAAGCAGATGCCATTGCAGACGGAACCGATGCGTTTGTGCCGGCGGTCATGGAGCATATCGAACTGGCCGGCGTCCATTCAGGGGATTCGGCGTGTGTGATTCCGCCGGTGAGTGTCCCAACAAAACATATTGAAACCATTACCGAATACACCCGTAAAATTGCCATCCAGATGAATGTGATCGGGTTAATGAATATTCAGTATGCGATTGCCGAGGATACTGTTTATATCCTGGAAGCCAACCCCAGGGCTTCCCGCACCGTACCGCTGGTGTCAAAGGTATGCAATATCCCAATGGCCCGGCTTGCCACACAGGTTCTGCTGGGTAAGAAACTCTCCGATCTTAAACTTGAGCATAAAACGATCCCTCATTTTGGCGTCAAGGAATCGGTCTTCCCGTTCAACATGTTCCCGGAAGTAGACCCCCTCCTTGGACCGGAGATGAGATCCACAGGAGAGGTGCTGGGGATGGCGGATTCATACGGCCTTGCATTTTACAAGGCCCAGGAGGCAATCCAGCTCCCGCTGCCCATTGAAGGGTCTGTCCTGATCACCATTGCCGACAGGGACAAACCTGGGATTCTCGAAGCGGCAAGACTGTTCAGGGAACTGGGGTTTAAAGTCCTTTCCACAGAAGGGACCCGCCGGTTTCTGTCTGATAACGGAATTGATTCTGATTTGATTAAAAAAATAGGACATGGCCGGCCCGACATCGTCGATGCAGTTAAAAACAACGAAATCCAGCTGGTCGTTAACACACCGAGTGGAAAAGAGAGTCAGGAAGATGATTCATATATCCGGAAAACCGCCATCCGGTTTAAAATTCCCTACATCACGACAACGGCGGCAGCACTGGCCACGGCCAAGGGGATTGCGGCCCGTCAAAAAGGAGAGACCTATGTCAAGTCCCTCCAGGAGTATCACTCGGATATTTAATATTAAGAAACACTGGCCCGGGCAATGTTCCTAATGCGCTTTAAGACTATCGCTATCTTTTTTATGCAACGTTAGGGTATCTCCGGTGTAACCCCATGTCAGGGTTAGATTTTTCTTGACAAGCAAATTTAGTTTTGCTAAAAATTATTGTTTAAATATTGAGTTAAAATAATTTTCTATTATTTTACGTTTTGAATCAGCCCTCGCACAATGGCGTGCAGGGCTTGTATAAAGTTTAACCGACAAAGACGTCTGTTTGCTATTGGAAACAGGCGTCTTTTTATTTTGAGACGTCTATTTTTTCAATAGGTTTATCCAAAACAGATTTATCTAAAAAGAGTTTACTTAAAAGAAGGAGAATTAAAAAAAATGAGATTTTCAAAAAGCAACGATGCGCTGGGAACAACCAACCGCGGCAATCCGTGTGAATCAAGTTTGTGCACCCTCTGCCGGGCCGATTGCCAGGGAAAATGTGAAACATGGCTTTCCAGCCTTGTGGGGCGAAAACTGCTATATCCGAGAAGTTTCGGTATGGTGACTGCCGGCGGCAACAATACCACGCATGTGGGCGTCTCCTACAACTCACTCAGGATTCAGGGCTATGCCTATGGCGCACACGGACTGAGCAACAAAATGACCAATGACCCTGATGACTGTATTTTCCCGAATGTCAATCTTGAAACCGAATTCGGCAAAAAGGTTAAAACTAAAATTCGCATCCCCCTGATGACCGGTGCACTCGGATCCACCTTCATCGCTGAAAGATATTGGGATTCTTTTGCCATCGGCGGCGCCCTTTGCGGTATTCCTGTTGTTATCGGTGAAAACGTCGTGGGGGTTGATCGTAAATCAAAAATCGGAAAAGGCAAAACCAGAAAAGGCAAAATTAAAGGCGCGCCTGAACTTGAACGCCGGATTGACGGTTATCTCCGCTATGCAGACAAGGGATATGGTGCCATTATCATCCAGCTCAATGTTGAAGACACACGGAATGGCGTGGCCGAATTCGTTGCCGATAAATATGGCAACAAATGCATCATTGAATTGAAATGGGGACAGGGCGCCAAGGACATCGGCGGTGAGATCCAGGTGACCAGTCTTGAATATGCGACTTTCCTCCATGAACGCGGATATGTCGTGGATCCTGATCCCACAAAGCCTGAAGTGAAAAAAGCATTCAAGGAAGGGGCCATCAAATCATTTGCCCGCCACAGCCGTCTTGGCGGCACAAATTTGAGTTCCGTAGAGCAGGTTCGGGAAGATTTTATGAGCAGCGCTGAATATCTCCGCAGCCTTGGATTCAAACGGGTTACCTTGAAGACAGGCTCCTATGGCATGGAGGAGCTGGCCATGGCGATTAAATTTGCCACAGATGCAGAATGTGATCTTCTGACCATTGATGGTTCCGGCGGAGGGACCGGCATGAGTCCGTGGAATATGATGCAGAGCTGGGGTGTGCCGTCCATCAATCTCCATTCCAAAGCGTATGAATATGCAAGTATCCTGGCAGCAAAGGGCGCTGATGTGGTTGACATGTCATTTGCCGGCGGCTTTGCGCTTGAAGACCACATATTTAAAGCCATAGCATTGGGTGCACCATTTACAAAACTCATTTGCATGGGCAGAGCGATCATGATTCCGGGATACCTGGGATCAAACATAGAAGGTGTGCTGCATCCTGAAAGAAAAGAAAAACTTTTCGGAAACTGGGACAAACTTCCCAAGACCGTGGCCAACATCGGCGACTCTGCTGAAAATCTTTTTGCCTCCTACTTTGACATTGAGAAAAAACTGGGTAAAAAAGAGATGAAAAATATTCCTTACGGCGCCATTGCATTCTGCACACTGGCAGACAAGCTTTCATGCGGTCTCCAGCAGCTTATGGCCGGTGCGAGAAAATTCTCTCTTAACCAGATAGAGCGTTCAGATCTTTTCTCGGGCAACAGGGAAACAGCGCAGGAAACAGGCATCCCGCATGTTTCTGATGTGAATGATGAGGGCGCAAAGAAAATCCTCAATTCATAAATTCAAACCCGTACAAATGAAGCCCCCCGCAGCAGAGCTGCGAGGAATTCTTTTGATTAAAAAAACCTTCCTGACAGCGGTTCGGGAAGGTTTTTTATTTGCACAACCGTTCCCCTATATTTTTACTTGACCTTAGAACCAGAATAGATAGTATCCATCCACAAAGCCCTTTTGGACACTTTTCAGTTTCCAATCCATACATAGCGGCATTTTCCAAAAGGATGGCGGAACATTGGAGCGGATTTTTTGACAAGAGCGGAACCTTAAAAAGGAGATTAACATGAAAGCCTGGTTAAACGGCAATTTTGTTGAGTGGAGCGACACTGATGTGCCCCTGTTATCCCACAGCTTCAGCCGCGGTTCTGCCATATTCGAGGTAATAGACATCGTATCCAGCAAAAACGGACCGGCTTTTTTCGGACTCAAAGAACATATTGACAGATTTTTCAACTCTGCCGGGCTGACCTATATGGACCTGCCCATCGAAAGGGATGATCTTATCCGTGCGGTTATCGAGTCGGCAAAGGTCAATGATGTTTCATCCGGGATATCCAAATTTTTTGCCTATTATTCAAATATTGAGATGCGGCCTGTTCCCACAGACCCGAAGGTTGATATCGCGATTTTCACTATTGATTTCAATACCTTTAATATCAGCCAGGAGGATCTGTCCGCCCCTGTTTCCGTGGGAATATCCTCATTTCGAAAAATCCACCCGGAAACTGTTCCGCCTCATGCGAAAATTGTGGGGAACTATGCAAACGCATTCCTGGCCACCATGGAAGTCATGAAAAAAGGATATGAAGATGCAATTTTACTTGATACCATGGGTTTTGTGGCCGAGGGGCCCACATCCAACGTGTTTTTTGTCACACACAACAAAATCCTTACCCCATTCCTCAGAAACGCGCTTCCCGGGATTACCCGGACAGCCGCCATCGAAGCTTTAAGAGAAATGAAATACACGGTTCAGGAAAAAGACATCCGGGCCGAAGAGCTGGCCACGTTTGACGAAGCATTTTTTTCCTCAAGCGTTTTAAAAATTCACCCGATCCGGTCCATTGACGGCCGTGAGTTCGGCAGCCCCAGTCCCGGACCTGTAACCCTCCAATTAATAAATAAAATGGATGAAATATTTGAGGGTGAGAACCCGTTGTTCAAAAAATGGCTGACATTTGTGTAACTTCTCAGGACAGATCTTTTTTTAAACCATTATTTTTGGCGCCAAATAGGTCCTGATCATAATCGTCATCTTAATCGTGATCTTAATCTTAATCGTAATCTTAATCTTAATCGTAATC
>JAUXCK010000146.1 GCA_030618925.1 Desulfobacteraceae bacterium | reverse complement strand
TCAACAAGCGATATCAACCGGCTGACGGCAATCGGGTTTTGACCCGCATGCGAAAACAATATTCACAGATGCCAAAAATGAAGCGTTTAAAAATAGTATCAAAACTTTGAAAGTGCAATTGAAAAAAAAACTTAATGATAAGGAGGTTCTATTTTGACAAGTATTGCTTATGCATTGGGCCAGAGCGGCCTTGGAGGACAGGATGGTGGCGGGGGATTCACGGCAATAGTGCCTTTACTGCTGATGTTTGGTATATTTTATTTTCTACTGATCAGACCCCAGCAGAAAAAGGCCAAACAACACCAGGAGATGATCAGCTCCCTTAAAAAAGGGGACCCGGTTGTTACAAATGGTGGCATTCACGGTCGTATTACCGCCCTGGATGACACGACAATTACAGTAGAGATTGCGGACAAAGTCCGGGTAAAAGTGTCGCGTGGAAATATTGCAGCGCTAAACCGTCCGGCAAAACAACCGGAAAAAAAAGAGAAATCCTGATCGGATGCCATGCGTGCATCCAGGCGCAATATCATTTTGCACGAACAGGCATAAATAGATCTAACACATTGTTTAGAAAGGAAGTTTAGAATTGAAAAATCTGTCATGGAGAATATATGTGGTTCCGGTTGTCCTTATTGCCGCTCTGATCTACATCTACCCAACAATTCACATGGTTGTTAACAATGCAAAAGAACCCACAATATGGCCGTATAAGCAGATAAACCTGGGGCTTGATCTGCAGGGCGGCATGCATCTGGTCCTTGAAGTTCAGACAGAAATAGCAGTGGAGGGCCATATTGAACGCATTACCCAGGATCTTCGATCTCTTCTGAGAAAGAATCGTATCAAAAACATGGGGGTTGCACGTGAACAAAAGGACAAAATACGGGTGACGGTCAGTTCGGAGGAGGTTGATGCATTTAATGAACTTCTCGATAAAGAATTCAGAGACCTGACCGTCAGCAGCACCTCAGAAAGCGGGGTCACCGTCTTTGAACTTTCTATTTTAAAAAGAGAGGCGGATTATATTAAAAAAATGGCCGCCGAGCAGGCCCTTGAAACGATCCGGAACCGTATTGACGAATTCGGCGTGAGTGAGCCGGATATCCGCTTGCAGGGTGAAAACCGGATTCTCATTCAGCTTCCCGGAATCAGTGACACTAAACGGGCAAAAAAACTCATCGGCAGAACAGCACTTCTGGAATTTCGCCTTGTTGATGACGTCCACGACGTCAATGCAGCCCTGAAAGGGAATGTTCCGCCCGGCAGCGAAATTCTGTATCAGATCAATGAGGATCCAGACACCGGGCGGATCAGAAAAACCCCGTATCTGATTAGAAAGAGGACGCCCCTGACAGGCGCTGATCTGACCGATGCCAGGGTTCAGATAAATTCTCAGTATAACGAGCCTTATGTTTCCATGGATTTCAGCAGAAAAGGCGGCAGAATTTTTGAAAGGATAACGGGTGAGAACGTCAATAAACAGCTCGCCATCGTCCTTGACAACACAATTTACTCCGCACCGAATATCAAACAGAAAATCAGCGGCGGGAAAGCCATCATCGAAGGTAATTTCACCACCGAGGAAGCCCGTGATCTTGCCATCGTGCTCCGTGCAGGGGCCCTTCCAGCGCCTGTCAATATCATAGAGGAAAGAACCGTGGGACCCTCTCTGGGGCACGACTCCATCAGCAAGGGACTGCTGTCCATGTTTATTGGCGGTATCTTCGTTCTCCTTTTTATGTTTATTTATTACAGGGGTGCAGGCCTTGTTGCCGACCTTGCCCTGATCCTGAATATTGTTCTTATTGCCGGCGGGCTGGCGGGCTTTGGGGCAACCCTGACCCTGCCTGGAATCGCAGGCATTATTCTGACCATCGGTATGGCCGTCGATGCCAATGTATTGATTTTTGAACGGATACGGGAGGAAATGGCCATTGGAAAAACACCCCGTGCAGCGGTCAATGCGGGCTATGACCGGGCGAGCCTGACAATTCTCGATGCAAATGTGACAACCCTGATTGCGGCCCTTGTCCTGTTCCAGTTCGGTACGGGCCCTGTAAAGGGATTTGCCGTCACCCTGACCCTGGGCATCCTGTCGAGTCTTTTTACCGCGCTTATTCTATCCCGGGTGATTTTCGATTATTTTTTGGTCGTCCGAAAAGTAAGAACATTGAGCATCTAATTAAAAATATGTAAAACACCCGATGTCTCCGACTTTGTAAGCGGTAGGCTGTCTCCCTTTGCTGTGACACATGGAATCGGAAGTGGTTTAGACGAATAAATAAAGGAATAAATTCATGCAGTTTATCAAGTACGGCATCAACATTAATTTTCTTGGAAAAAGAAAACTTGCTTTAATTTTTTCCATTTCACTCATTGTCATCAGTGTTGGATCCCTGATCATGAACAAGGGGCTAAAATTAGGCGTCGACTTTGCAGGCGGCACTCTGATCCAGGTGGCGTTCAAGGATCATGTCGATATCTCAGATATAAAGTCAGGGTTAAATTCCGTAGACCTTGAAAAAAGTTCCGTACAACAGTTCGGCAGCGCTGAAAAAAATGAGTTTCTGATCCGGACAAACAATCCCATCACCTCCTCCGAAGGATTTACCATTGACGTCGAGAGTGCGCTGAAAGCATCCACCGGCCTTGAGGCAGACATCCGTCGGGTGGAAATGGTCGGGCCCCAGATCGGAAAAGACCTTCAGGAAAAGGCCTGGCTCGCCATATTTTATGCACTTCTCTTAATCACGATTTATATATCCGGACGGTTTGAATTGAAATGGGTACTCAGCGGGGTTGTGGCGGCAGCACTGATCGGCGCAGTGTACCTGCTGACACTGTTTAATGTCAGTATCCCGGTATTAATCATGGCTGCCCTCATAGTGGCAATCATCATTTTCTGGTTTCTTGAGCTGAAGTATGCCATGGGTGCCATCGTCGCCTTAATTCACGATGTCACCATCACCATCGGTATTTTTTCAATTTTTGGCAAGGAGTTCACACTTCCGATCATTGCGGCCGTTCTGACGATTATCGGATATTCTTTAAACGACACAATTATTGTTTTCGACCGGATACGGGAAAATCTAAAAAAGTATCCTAAAAACCCCCTTGACCTGAACATTAACAAAAGCATCAATGAAACCTTGAGCCGTACAATTCTAACCTCTTTAACAACCCTGGGGGTACTCATCGCCCTTTTTACCCTGGGCGGCGAAATCATTCATGACTTTGCCTTTGCCATGATCGTCGGTATTCTCATCGGAACATATTCTTCAATATTTGTTGCCAGTCCCATACTCCTTGCCTGGCAACGGAAAGAACGATAGGAGCGGGCCTCCCCCTGCGCTCATTTCCATGGTCCTTTGCATGTTCAGTCAGGCCGGGTCCAAAGCTGATGGTATGCTCAAACGCATTAATTAAAAAAATACCGCCATCCATTCACATGTCTCCATGCATTAATCATCCCGTGACCATGAGAATAACCATTTGACCCTAAAGTAAAAACCATTAAAAGCAGGTCTGCCATGAAGAACATATTGCCGTGGATGGCATTACAGCAGGTCCCCGGCATCGGGAACTATCTTTTTAAAAAGTTGATCGATCGGTTTAAATCACCGGAAAATGTTTTTAACGCCGATGTCCAGGCCCTTACACAGGTTGAGGGAATCTCAAAAAAACTGGCCTATTGCATCAGCGCACACAATGTCACCGATGAGATGCGGAAAGAACTTGATCTGGTCTTTAGAAAGAAATTCAGCATTGTTACCATGGCAGAACATCATTATCCCGCTCTTTTACATCAGCTGCCGGACCCACCGCCGCTTCTGTATGTGTCCGGCAAGCTGGACGGGACAATGAACAATATGGCCGTTGTGGGATCCAGAAACGCCACGCAATACGGTATTTCAATGGCGAAACAGCTTGCCGGCGATCTGGTGGCGCTGGGCATAAATATTGTCAGCGGAATGGCAAGGGGAATTGATACAGCCGCCCACCGGGGGGCTCTTTCAGGAAAAGGAAAAACCTTTGCAGTGCTGGGAAGCGGCCTTGCACGGATCTACCCTCCTGAAAATAAAAAACTTTTTAATGATATCTCTGAAAATGGGGCTGTTGTTTCAGAATTCCCCCTCTTTTCAGAACCGGATGCCTTTCATTTCCCCCAGCGCAACAGAATTATCTGCGGAATGTGCCTTGGCACCATTGTGGTTGAAGCGGCACAGAAAAGCGGATCTTTGATTACGGCGAGACTTGCGGTGGAACAGGGACGGGAGGTGTTTGCCGTCCCGGGGAGCGTGCGATCATTTAAAAGCACCGGCACCCATGGGCTTTTAAAGCAGGGGGCCAAACTCGTTGAACATGTAAATGATGTGATAGAAGAGATCCATCCACTGATTCAGATTGAAGGGAAAGATGGGTTAAACCATAACATTTCTGAAAAAAAATCTCTGCCGGACCTTGACCCGGACGAATTGAAGGTGTATGAGGCCCTTGAACCTTACCCGGTTCATATCGATACTTTATCGTGTATTACCGGATTTGAGTCCGGAAAAATCGCAGGAATTCTTTTAGAACTTGAGCTCAAGGGGCTGGTAAATCAGTCTCCTGGAAAACTTTTTTCAGCCAAAGAGGATTAACCGTGTCAAAACCGCTTATTATTGTCGAATCACCGACAAAAGTCAGAACCATCAAAAAATATGTCGGGGATAAATTTAATGTGACTGCCACATCAGGGCATATCAAGGATTTGCCGCCCAGGAAAATCGGCATTGATATTGAACACAACTTTAAACCCGAATATGTCAATATTCAGGGAAAACAGAAAATCATAAAATCACTTAAAGCAGCGGCCGGCAATGCGAAAGACATTTATCTGGCCCCTGATCCGGATCGTGAGGGAGAGGCCATTGCCTTTCATACGGCGGATATCCTTAAACAAAAAGGAAGAAAATTTTACAGGGTTCTGTTTCATGAGTTGACCAAAACCGGCATCACCCAGGCCGTCAAGGCGCCCCTTCAGCTGGATCAGAGCAAATACGATGCGCAACAAACCCGACGCATCCTTGACCGGCTCGTGGGATATCAGGTTTCACCCCTGTTGTGGAAAAAAGTGCAGGGGGGACTGAGCGCCGGACGTGTTCAATCGGTTGCTGTCAGGATTATCTGTGAAAGAGAGCGGGCGATTCAAGCATTTGAACCTCAAGAATACTGGTCAATTACAGCACGACTGGAAGGCAATACGCCCCCTCCATTTGATGCAAAGCTTGCCAAAAAAAACAATGAAAAGATTGTCATCCCCGATGAAAAAACAGCAAATAATATCCTGACCGACTTGTCGGAAGCTACATTTATTGTGGAGAAAGTAAAAGAGAAAACCATCCGCAGGAACCCTCTTCCGCCCTTTATCACAAGCAAACTCCAGCAGGAGGCGATTCGGAGGTTAAGATTCTCCGCAAAAAAAACAATGGTGATCGCCCAGCAGCTTTATGAAGGAATTGATCTCGGCCCGGGCGAGCCGGTCGGTCTGATTACCTACATGCGTACCGATTCAACCCGGATTGCCAGGGAAGCGGCACAGGAAGCCCAAACCCTTATTAAAGACAGATTTGGGGAAAACTATGGGCTCAAAGACCCGCGTTTTTTTAAAAACAAGAAAAAAGCACAGGATGCCCATGAGGCAATCCGGCCCACCTCGGTTTTTAATACACCTGAAAAAATGGCCTCCCACATGTCAAAAGACCAGCTGGCACTCTACGAGCTGATATGGAAACGGTTTGTTGCATCTCAAATGGCCCAGGCCCTGATCAATCAAAAAACAATCCTGATTCAAGCCGGTCAATATACATTCAATGTCAGTGGGTCGACCATCAAATTTCCAGGCTTCATGACCCTCTATATGCCGATGGACGCATCTGTTGAAAAACCCCGGAAAGAGGAACAAAAACTACCTGAGCTGAACGAAGGGGAGACCCTGAAGCTGATGACACTCGATCCAAAACAACATTTTACTCAGCCGCCCCCGAGATTTTCAGAGGCATCCCTTGTAAAGGAGCTCGAGGAAAACGGCATCGGCCGCCCAAGTACATATGCCGCCATTTTGACCACCATCAGAGATAAGGGATATGTGGCGTTCTTGAATCGATATTTCAAACCCAGCGAGCTCGGCTTTATTGTAAATGATCTTCTGGTGGAAAATTTTCCGGAAATATTTGACGTTGAATTTACTGCCAGGCTGGAAAATGATCTTGACCGGGTTGAATCGTCAGAACTTGAATATCTAAAAGTATTAGACGACTTTTACACGCCCTTTGCCCAAAAACTTTCTGATGCAAAGGACAACATGCTCAGTGCCAAGGGGGTTGGTTTTACCACAAAACTTGACTGCCCGGAATGTGGAAAGAAGTTACATGTAAAGGTCGGTAAAAACGGTCCGTTCATTGCCTGCAATGGATATCCGGACTGCTCTTTTTCCAGAAACTATTCAAGGGATGAAAAGGGGGAGATTCATCTTGTTGAGCCCAGCTATGAAATGGCTGAAGGCAAAACCTGCAATAAATGCGGAAAACCCATGATCATTAAACAGGGGCGTTATGGTGAATTTCTGGCCTGCTCCGGGTACCCTGATTGTAAGAACACCATGTCCATCAACGGCACATCGGTTGCAGCATCAACCGGGATCAAATGCCCGGAAAATGGCTGTGATGGTGAACTGCTGGAACGAAAATCAAAACGGGGCAAGATTTTCTACGGGTGCAGCAAATATCCGGAATGCACGTATGCGATCTGGGAAAAACCCATCGATCAGAAATGCCCGGAATGTGGTGCCGAATTTATTGCTGAAAAGTCCACAAAAAAACAGGGCACCTATCTGACATGTCTCGCGCCTGGATGTGATTTCAAACAGCCGGT
>JAUXCK010000125.1 GCA_030618925.1 Desulfobacteraceae bacterium | reverse complement strand
CCCCAAAGGAAGAAATGTTGTTCTTGATAAATCCTGGGGTTCTCCCACGGTTACCAAAGACGGTGTGACGGTCGCAAAGGAAATTGACCTGGAAGACAAGTTTGAAAACATGGGCGCCCAGATGGTCAAGGAAGTGGCAAGCAAGACAAGTGACATGGCCGGTGACGGTACGACAACGGCAACTGTTCTTGCAAGAACCATTTATGAAGAGGGACAAAAGCTTGTGGTGGCCGGGAACAATCCCATGTCAATCAAACGGGGCATTGACAAGGCAGTGGAAACCGTCGTCAAAGAACTGGCTAAGATGAGCAAACCGACCAAAGACCAGCGTGAAATCGCCCAGGTCGGTACGATTTCCGCCAACAGTGATGAAACAATAGGCAACATTATTGCCGAAGCCATGAACAAAGTGGGCAAGGAAGGGGTGATCACTGTCGAGGAAGCAAAATCCATGGAGACCACCCTTGATGTGGTGGAAGGCATGCAGTTTGATCGCGGCTATCTTTCTCCGTATTTTGTCACAGACGCTGAGAAAATGGTCGTATCTCTGGAAGATCCGGTCATTCTCATCAATGAAAAAAAGGTCAGCAACATGAAAGACCTGCTTCCGATTCTGGAACAGGTTGCCAAAATGGGTAAACCCCTTGTCATTATCGCAGAAGATGTTGATGGAGAAGCCCTTGCAACGCTTGTGGTCAATAAGCTGAGAGGGACCCTCAATGTGGCGGCTGTCAAGGCGCCCGGATTCGGCGACCGAAGAAAATCCATGCTCGAAGATGTCGCAATTTTGACCGGCGGCCAGGTGGTATCTGAAGATATAGGGATTAAGCTCGAAAATATTACCCTGAATGACCTTGGCAGTGCCAAACGCATTTCAATTGACAAGGACAATACCACCATCGTTGACGGCGCCGGCAAAAGAAGTGATCTCGAAGGTCGGGTCAAGCAGATTCGGGCTCAGATTGATGAGACCAGTTCAGATTATGACCGTGAAAAACTCCAGGAACGGCTTGCCAAGCTGATCGGCGGGGTTGCAGTGATTAATGTCGGTGCAGCAACCGAGACCGAAATGAAGGAAAAGAAAGCCCGCGTTGAAGATGCCCTGAACGCGACCCGTGCAGCAGTTGAAGAAGGGATTGTGGCCGGTGGCGGCGTGGCGCTTGTTCGTTGTATCGACTGCCTGGCCGGTATCAGAATAAAGGCCGAGGAAAAATTGGGTGTGAAGGTTGTGATGCGCGCAATGGAAGAACCGCTTCGTCAGATTGCCAACAATGCCGGGGTTGAAGGATCTGTTGTTATCGATAAGGTTAAAGCCGGTAAGGGTCCATTTGGATACAATGCCGCGACTGATAAATTTGAAGATTTGATTGCAGCCGGTGTGATGGATCCGACAAAAGTTGTCCGGCATGCCCTTCAGAATGCCGGCAGCGTGGCAGGCCTGATGATTACGACTGAGGCCATGATCGCTGAAAAGCCGGAGGAAGCAGCATCAGCCATGCCTGCAATGCCGCCAGGAGGCGGAATGGGTGGAATGGGCGGAATGGGCGGAATGATGTAAAGCCCGGTTATCGCTTAGCTGTTTTATCAGGTAATACATCACCTGATTTCGCCGGATTTCATCCTGGCGACTTTATACGAAAAAGCCTTCGCGCCTGCGGCGCGAGGGCTTTTTTGGTCTTGACACTGCAAATCACCTGAGATACCCTGTAAAAGTAAATTTGTACCATATATTGGGATATCGAGTTTGTTTACCCTTATATATTGTTGTCTGCCTGCCATGAAGAACTTCCGGCAAAATGGTTCAAACCTGTTAAATAAAATCGGAGTGGCCCAATGACGCCTGATAAAATAGATATCGTCCAGATGTTCGTCAATGCAAGCCTGATGGTTCAATTTGTGCTGCTGCTGCTTGTTTTTTTTTCAATCGCTTCATGGACCATTATTCTGATCAAGTACAGATATATTAAGAGGGCGTTTAATGAATCCGCCTATTTTATTGATTTTTTCTGGAAGAGCAGAGATCTTTCCGATGCGTTTGCAAAAGCCAAGGAACTTCAATCGAGCCCGGTCGCCCGAATTTTTCGGATCGGGTATATGGAGTTGAAAAAATTAAAACGCTCCGGGATACCTATTGGTTCTCAGACTGCGGGATCTGCTGATTTGCAGTCAGGAATCGTTGCGATCGCAGGCATTGATAATGTCAAACGGTCTCTGCGCAGGGCCATAAACACCGAAGTGACCCTGTTGACTCAGCGGGTTCCTTTTCTTGCAACAGCCGGTAATACAGCCCCGTTTATCGGGCTGTTCGGGACTGTCTGGGGGATCATGAACTCTTTCCACAGTATCGGGCAGAGAGGTTCGGCAAGTCTTGCCGTTGTTGCACCCGGGATTTCAGAAGCCCTCATTGCCACGGCAGTCGGATTGTTTGTGGCCATACCGTCCGTCATCGCTTATAATTATTTTACACAAAAGGTCAGGGTGATCGAGTCCGAGTTGATCAGCTTTTCGGCGGATTTTTTAAATATTGTCGAAAGGGACATCCTGCGGGTTAAAAAGGAGCAGCAAAAATGAATACCGGCGGCAGCAATGATGGCCTGTTGTCAGAAATAAATGTGACACCCTTTGTGGATGTCATGCTTGTTCTTCTGATAATATTCATGGTGACAGCCCCGATGATGATTCAGGGCGTAGATGTTTCCCTGCCAGAGGCCGATTCGGGCCCGCTTGCCTCAGAGGAAGATCAGCTCGTGATCACGATTGATAAGGATGAGCAGGTTTATATCAATGATCTGCAGGTTTCCTTTGATTTTCTGAGGGAAAAGCTGGGGAAGATACTTGAAAATCGGTCCGGCCGGGAGGTCTATTTGCGGGCGGACAAAAAAATTTCTTACGGGTCGGTTATCAGGGTGATGTCTGAGATCAAAGGGGCCGGGGTTGAAAAACTGGGGATGTTGACGGAACCCATTGAAAATTTAAAATAATTTCAAATGGTTGAAGAGAACAAAGATGCAGGCCAATATTTTAATATTTAATGATGCAGAAGGCGGTTTCCGCAATTCTGCCATGTTTTTCACCATATCTGTTGCCGGTCATCTGATTGTTTTTCTGATACTGATGATATTTCAAAATGTCCGTCCGGATTATTCGTTTGAGCCGTCGGTGATCAATGTTGATCTGGTGTCGTTGCCTGCCCCTCCTTCGTCGCAGCCGCAGGCGTCGTCTGTTGAGCCTGAAAAAAAAACAGTCCCGCCAAAGACGGTGCCTGACCCTTCCCCCGTAAAAATAAAATCTGCATTAAAAGAAAAAATCGAGACCCAAAAGATAAAACCCAAAACATCGCTGAAAAAGAAAACTTTTAAATCATCAAAGGTGGTTGAAAGTGCGATTGCACAGGTACAGAAAAAGTTTGAAACCTCGCAGTCCAAAATACTGCAGGATCGATTGGCGCAGCTGTCCAATCAGGTTGAAACATCAGGAAAGGGCCAAAGAAGATCAGGGCGCATGAACACTTCCGGCAGCATTGAAAGGATCACTATATATAAAATGGAGATCCTTTATTCTATACAGAAAAACTGGTCTTATAATCCACAGTTTTCCGGAGACAACCCGGACCTGGTGGCGCTCCTCGGCATCAAAATTATGCCTGACGGCGAGATCAGGGAGGTGTGGTTCGATCAGCATTCCGGAGACCGGTATTTTGATGAGTCGGCGCGCAAGGCGGTCCTCAAGTCCAATCCGCTGCCCCCCCTGCCGGATGGGTTTAACAAGACATTTTTAAACCAGGGTCTGCGGTTTACACCGTCAGGGGTTAAGTAAACCTGGATTGGACATCCTGAAAAACAAGAAGGGTGACATGAAAAACGGAAGACATACCCGTCTCATCTGGCTGATACTCATGGCTGCCTGTGTGCTTGCGCCGGATTACGGTCAGGCCAAATACGATTATATTGATATTTCAAATCCATTTCTAAAAAAAATTCCCATCGCCATCCCTCCCTTTCAAACCGCTCTTGGCGGCGATGAGGCCATTGTGGATGCCGGCGATGCATGTGATCTCCTGTCAGAGACACTCAATTTTACGGGCTATTTTAAGCTGCTGGATCAGGGGGCCTTCCTCGAATATCCGGGAAAAACCGGCATTGATGCTGAAAATATTCATTTTTACAATTGGACCGGTATCGGTGCGGAACTTTTGATCACCGGCGGTATTTCTGTTTCAGACGGCACAATAACCATGGAACTGAGGCTTTTTGATACCTTTAAGGAAAAGCTGCTCGTGGGTAAAAGATATATGAGCAAACCTGACAACCTGCGCAGGATGATCCGGGGATTCTGCAGTGAGGTGATTTTTCACCTCACCGGCAGTTACGGCATTTTTAACAGCAAAATCGCTTTTGTGTCCACCAGCCCCGGGCACAAACAGATTTATGATTGTGATTTCGACGGTGCCAATCCAAGAAGGATGACACGCTCAAAAAGCATCGCCCTTTCACCGGCCTGGTCCTCGGATGGCAAATGGATCGCATATACGGATTATGCCCGGGGAAAACCCGATCTTTACATCAAACATGTAACAGAAAAACGGGGTGCTGTGGTGTCAAAAGACGGTATCAACATCACGCCGGCCTGGGTTCCAGGTAAATTTTCACTGGCGGCCACCCTGTCGTTTTCAGGGGACCCTGAAATTTATTTGTTGACCGGAACCGGGAAAATTATTAAAAGAGTAACGAACAACTGGGGTATCGATGTCTCACCCACATTTTCACAGGATGGCCGGGAAATGGCCTTTGTATCAAAACGATCTGGAACCCCTCAGATATTTATAAAACAACTTCAAACCGGACAGGTCAGAAGGCTGACTTTTGAAGGAAAATACAATACCACCCCCAACTGGTCCCCCAAGGGGGATAAAATAGCATATTCTTGTCTTAAAAATGGACACTTCAATATATGTGTGATAGGAAGCGATGGTGAAAAACAAATGGTGCTGACCCAGGATGCCGGTGACAATGAATCGCCGACATGGTCGCCCGATGGAAGCCTCATTGCTTTCAGTTCAACGAGGGAAGGAAAGAGCAGAATTTTTGTCATGACAGCATTTGGAACCGATCAACGACGGTTGCTAATGATGCCGGGTGAGCAGACAAATCCAGAATGGTCACCTGATATTATCAACGAATAAGACTTGAACCCGTTATGAAAGGAGGAGACATGCAGAAAAAATTGTTGGGAGGCGTTGTATTTTTAATGGTTATTGCAGGTTTGATAATGCTGGCCTCGTGCGCCAAGGACGCCGTACAGTCGACAACACCGGAAGAACAGACCACAGAAGATGCAGACAAAAAAGCTGAGGCTGAGGAAGCGGCCAGGCGTGAAGCCGGACAGCGGGCAACGGAAGAGGACGCGATCCGGCAGGCAAAAGAAGCTGCCCGGAAGATGTTTGTGAGTGAAGATATTTATTTTGATTTTGATGATTCTTCGCTGACATCCGACGCCCAGGAGATGCTGCGCCAGAAGGCGGCCTGGATGCGCAACAGTCCAGATGTTCTCGTGGTTGTCGAAGGACATTGCGACGAGCGGGGGACAGCGGAATACAATCTGGCCCTGGGGGATCAGCGTGCGGCATCTGTCAAGGCTTTCCTTAAGGACCTGGGGCTGACAGCCTCCCGGATCAGGACCATCAGCTATGGAGAGGAAATGCCGGTCGACAAGGGGGGCAATGAAGACGCGTTTGCAAAAAACAGGCGGGCGCATTTCGATATCGAGTAATATTTTTATTGTTTTTATAAGCTGTTCAAATGCCGGAACAGCTAAAGGGCGATCCCTGTATCAGATGTGAGCCGGTTTTTTTAAAACTGTGTTTTCTGGTTTCGTCTGATCAGGGATGCAGGTTCTGTGACGTTTTGCGGCGGATCCCGCCACAGGGCCTTTTGGGTGGCAAATATAATGAAAATCAGAATTTTATTCTATTTGGTGAGTTTGGTTATTCTGGCAGGTTGTGCAACCACCCAGGATTTTATGGTGCTTGACGATCGCCTGGCAGATCTGGAGAAGGAGCGGATAAAAACAGATCAGGAGCAGCAGCAGCTTGATTCCCGCATCATGAATTTCAGTAAGATTCAGGAATCAAAGGACCAGGATTTTATGGGGCAGTATGCGAGTCTGCATGCTGAGATTAAAAAGCTCAGGAGTGATGTTAGATTGCTTCGCGGCAGGCTTGACGAGATTGATTTTGCCATTCATAAAATGAACGGGTCTATGGCGGCTGTTGAAGCCGGGATGGGCCGCCTGGACAGGACTGCCACGGGAAATACAGATCGCATCAAAGGCCTGGAACAGTATTTAGGGCTGGAGAAAGATCAGGGAAAAAGATCCGCCACAAAGCCTGTGGTAAAGAGTTCCGAAAATGAATTGTATACACGGGCGTTGAATCTCTATATCCAGAAGAAATATGAACCTGCCCGCATTGGATTTAAAAAGCTGCTCAAAGAATTTCCCAGGTCGAAAAACGCGGACAATGCTCAATTCTGGATCGGTGAGACATATTATCAGGAAAAATGGTATGAAAAAGCGATTCTGGAATACGAGGAAGTAAAGAAAAAATATCCAAAGGGCAATAAAATGCCGGCAGCTCTTTTGAAACAGGGGCTTTCTTTTAAGCAACTTGGCGAGAAAGCCAATGCCCGGTTGATTTTAAATGAATTGATTCGGAAGTATCCAAAATCAAAGGAAGCTGCCATTGCCAGGAAAAAGCTGGAGACGCTGTAGCCTCTTTTTTGTGCCGAAGACAGTGGCCGAACAAAAATCCTTTAAACAGGTTCGTTGGGTGTTGCGCTTTGTTTTTCAGTTTTCTTTAATCCATGATAATTGCAGGTTGGGTTGAAGAATGAAACCCAACAGGATTTGATCACGCTCAACCCAACCGACTCTGATGAAATCATAAGATCATGATCAAATGTATCGGTATTGATCCCGGGCTCGCTGCTACTGGCGTTGGTATCATTACAGGAGCCGGGTTTGATATAAAGCGCTATTCCTTTGGCAGCATTCAAACTTCGAAAACAGCTGCACTGCCGCACCGCCTTGATCATATCTACTCGAAGATACTTTCAGTCTTAAAAGATGAACAGCCGGACCTAATGATTGTGGAAGATATCTTCTCCCTTGAGAAATATCCAAAAGCCGGCATTGCTCTGGGAAAGGTTGCCGGTGTTGTTCTCCTTGCAGGGTGCAGGAGTGGCGTACCCGTCATTGAAGTGCCGGCGCGTGAAGCCAAACAAAGGTTAACAGGGAATGGCAATGCCGGAAAAGCACAATTTGAAAAGGCAGTGCGCAGTTTGGTAAACCATCCGGTTCCCATACGGCCGGACCATGCTTCAGATGCACTTGGGCTTGCCATTATCGGCCAGTACCGCTACGAAACCTTGTGCCTGGAAGGGGTTGGAGCGCCTGTTAAATAAAATTGGTCAAATATAAAGTGGTTAGATAAAAAAATGATCGGTTATCTTGAAGGCGAATTGT
>JAUXCK010000054.1 GCA_030618925.1 Desulfobacteraceae bacterium | reverse complement strand
CCCGTGTACGGGGTCAATGGATGGATTCATGGGCGCTTAAATAGGATTTATTTGTTAACCTTTTATTATATCAGTTTAAACGGGTTGTTTCCGTGGGTCGGAGCGTTACAATGGCGTAGACACTCCTTTCATTTTAGTGTAGTTGCAGATGAACGGTTTTGATGGATGCTTCAGTCAGATGGGAATGCATGAATACAGACATAGAGACGACACAAACAGCGGGCAGCAAAAATAAACTGCTTTTGGCCCTGCAAAAGACTTACCAGCGGTTTCTTAAAATCAGAGGGAATCCTCATGAGATTGCGCTTGGATTTGCATTGGGCCTGTTCATCGGAATGACGCCATTCATGGGTTTCCATACCGCAATCGCAATTTTTTTTGCCGCTTTGCTGAAATGGAATAAAATATCCGCCGCTATAGGGGTGTGGATATCGAATCCCATTACCGCGCCGGTTATTTATCCGTTTACCTTTTTTATCGGTGCAAAATTGACAGGCATTTCCAATGGGGCAAATCCTGCCGACGGTTATGAATTCGCCATGTTTGACATGCTGTTAAAGGCCCCCATGATTGTTTTGGCCTTAGTGATTGGCGGGGTTGTCATCGGCATACCGGTTGCCATAGCAGGATATTATATTTCTTTTTCTGCCGTGAACAACTACCGGAAAAGAATAAAGGAAAAATTGCTGCACCAGAAGAAACTGATGTCAATCGGTGTACGCAAAAGAAGGGTGAAACTCAAAAGGAAGAAAAAGAAAAAGAAGAAAAAGTGATTTTTGACGGGGATGCCTGCTTATCCTCGATGGGCATCACGGTTGTTTGACGTGACTGCAGTGGTAGCTGTTTAACACTATTTAAATTTTAGAGGCGTGTATTTTCGTGAAATTCAAGAATGATAAAGTCGGTCGAAATGATCCCTGCCCCTGCGGGAGCGGGAAAAAATATAAAAAATGCTGTTTGAAAAATAAGGACATGGCCCAGGACACTCTTAAAGACGCCTATTATAAACGATACAAAATCCGGTTAAAGCATGGGAAGGACATCGAGGGGATCAGAACCGCAGGACGTCTTGTGGTCAAGACCCTTGATATGGCGGAAAAGAATATTCAGCCGGGGATCACCACGGATGACATCAATACGCTTATTCATGACTACACGATTGAACATCATGCCATACCCGCACCCCTGAATTACAAGGGATTTCCAAAAAGCATGTGTGCATCGGTGAATGAGGTGATCTGCCACGGTATTCCAGGGGATCGGGTGTTGAGGGATGGGGATATCATCAATATTGATGTGACCTCAATACTGGATGGCTATTATGCAGATGCCAACAAGACATTTTTTGTGGGCACACCGGGTCCTGACGCCATAAAGATTGTCAGGGTCGCACGGGAAAGCCTGCGCGCTGGATTGTCCATGATAAAGCCGGGAAATCACATTGGGGATATTGGATACGCCATACAGCAATATGCTGAAAATCAGGGTTGCTCTGTGGTCAGGGAATTTGTTGGGCATGGGCTCGGGTTTGAATTTCATGAACCCCCTCAGGTGCCCCATTTCGGGCAAAGGGGAGAGGGCGTGGCGCTCGTCCCGGGAATGGTATTCACCATAGAGCCCATGATCAATCTCGGCCAGTATAAGCTGATCGTCCTTGAGGATCAATGGACGGCAATTACAGCCGATGGATCTTTATCCGCTCAATTTGAACAGACCCTTCATGTCACTGAAGACGGATATGAGAGCCTGACGCCCTATGATTTGTCCTGATTACACCGGACAGGGGGCGTTTAAAGCGCATCATGCACAGGCCAGCGCTTATTCTGCAGCGGTTGCGATAAAGCAGAAAAGGGTCACATCGCTGGATCCAGTTGCTCGTCTATGGCTGCCACCCGGTGTTTCAGTATTCGGTGATTGGGATTGGCCCGTCCTGCTCAATCCAAGCAATACGCTATTATAGGCATTGATTCGCCCCCCGGAGCGTATTTTTCCACTCAGATCGGGTTTCCGATCCACACCACTCAAGATGAGATCTTTTATCTGCATGGGCGTCATGTCCGGGAAACGGCTCCACAACAGGCCGGCCAGGCCTGACACAAAAGGCACTGCAGCAGAGGTGCCCACCAGCCACCCGTAATACTGACTCTGGGGATCTGGATAAGTGACATCTAAGGCGGTGATCTGAATGCCGTCAATATACCATCCATCTTCCGTATCCGTGATATCGGTTTCGAATCGAAAACGGATGTGGCCCCGGGGTTGACCGGCCAGATGCGTGAGGGGAACAACAGCATACGCCCATTGGAGCATGTAATCCGATCCACTGATCCCCTCCTCATAAAACAGGGTGTAATTGTTTAAAATGATATTGACCGGCTCATTTGTCCAGGGGCCAGTTTTGTCATCAGCGGACTCCACATAGAGCAGGTCAAATTTTAATTCAGAACTCCCCCGGATATAAAATGTGAGCAAGGGGTTTGTTCTATTGGTCAAATCAATTGACGGCAAAACAGCGGTGGTGTCGGATTGGTTGTCATAGCGTGCGCCGCCAGGGCTGTCTGTGAGGGAATAACTCCCATCATGTGATTTGCGACCGGTGAGACCCCAGTTCCCTTCAAGCGTCCATCCCGCTGTACTGGATTCAAAATCACATTCCCATGTCGTATCTGTTCCGGGAACTATGCCATAAATATTGACGCCTGGTGCGGCCACATCCACAGCAACCGGACCATAACCTGCCCAGGCAGGAAGGGTATCATTTTGGTCCGAGGCAGTCACGGAAATAATATTATCGAGAAGGTAGCTGGCTGGGTAGTTTGCTTCACCAAGGTCGTCATTGTTGTTACCATTATTTCCTGCAGCAGCAACAAAAATAATGCCGGCCTCTTCAGCCGCAGCAATGGCATCCCGCTCTGCCCTGGAATACCCTGTTGTCTCACCGTAATTGCTGAAACTGGCGTTTATGATGGCAGCACCATTGTCCATGGCATATTCGATTGCGGTGATTTCTTCCGCCACATTGCCGATTCCGTTTATGTTGATGAACTTCAGGGGCATAATCCGTGCAGTCCAGCAGACGCCGGTGGTCCCCCTGGAATTGTTTCCTCTTGCGGCAATGATACCGGCGACAAGGGTGCCATGACCATTGTAATCCATGATATCACTGCTCCCGGTATAATCATCATCAACGGAAATAAAATTCCATCCATGGATATCGTCTACATAACCATTGTTGTTGTCATCGATTCCGTTATCCGGGATTTCGTCCGGGTTGGTCCAGAGATTGTCCCTTAACTCCGGATGATGAAAATCAATCCCCGAATCTATGACCGCAATGACGACGCCGCTGCAGTCGGTGGTCAGTTCCCAGGCCTCAAGGGCATTGATATCAGCGTCGACTGTCCCAAAAGTTCCATATATTCTCTGGCCCGTGTTGTTGAGCCCCCACAAAAGATCCTCGAAAAATGTGTCGTCAGGTGGATTGCCGGACGTGGCCATGCGAAGATAATTGGGTTCGACCCGGAGGACATCCGGATCATTCGCATAGAGGGAAAGCGCTTCCTCGACACTCATGTGGTCGGGGAGTTTGATGTGATAGGTGCCTGTGTGTCTGAACCGTTTAATGAATGACCCCCCGAATCTATCTTTAATACGATGCAGCGTTCTCGGGGTACAGGATTTGATCCTGATCAGCAGTTCACCTTTTACATAGGGCTGCAGGGAATCATATGGGGGGGAGCTTGTAGATTTTCCTGATATTGCTGAAGGTGGAAAAGCAAGGGTCAGGCAGATGCATGCAAAAAGAAGACCTGCCTTCCGGATGGTTCCGGCAGCCGGTTTAAAAATTAAACGTTTAAATGATGTAATGCAGTATAACATTTTGATATTTATTTAAATTCCTATTTTTATAACCAATGAAAAATAACAATAAAAATAACATATTGTGTCCCATTTGGTTGTCCAAAAACAGGACATTCAGAAATAGACAGGTTATTTTGACTTCACGCAGGTTTTAAGATATAACCTTATTTTTTTACCTGAAAAAACAGCAAAGGAAAAAAAATGATTCGAATACTCCTCCTGGCATTGATTTGTTTTCTATCTATTCCAGGCGCCGCGTCCGCTGAAGGCAAATTTTTTCAAAGCGAATTTACTTATACTTTATCGGACAACGATACCAGAAATGATGCCCGCCGGTTTTGCTTTCTTAATGCTAGACACAATTTGTTAAAGAATGTAAAGACTTTTTTTCTGGGAAAGTACGAGCCGAGCCAGTATCAGGTCACCGGAGAGGATGTGGATGCATATGTTGGTGTACTTCTCCAGATTGATACTGCTGAGGAGAAATGGGATTTTTCAGATGAAAAAATATCAGTGTTTATGTCTATCAGAACAGTTGTTGATATCGACTATATCGGGAAACGAATTCAGTCGATCAGGCAAGACGAAGACCTGAGGGATAAAATCAAAAAAGAGCGGCAGAAACTAAAAGCCGCGGAGGAAGAATACGCTGCTCTACATAAAAAGATCTTCAAAGCAGATCCGGATTCCGCTCTTCTTCTGCGCACTGACAAACAGGTCATTTCCATGGAAATGGACCGATTAGAGAACATCGAATATATTATCACTACCAAGACCCGGCTTATCCAGGATAAAATTATTACCGGGATGACGATTGATGAAGTCATAGAGATTGCAGGCCAGCCGAGAGCAACGGCAGCCTGCAAAAGGCCTGATTTTTTGAATTACGGCGGTTTCTGGGTGTGGGTTGACAACGGGGTTGTTATCGGTAAAATCTCGATTGACAAATGGTCGGGCCCCTGCTACCGATACGGGCTTGTGGACAGGGGGGGCGAGTTGGGCGAAGAGGGTCACGGGTCTAAAGAATTGTCAGAACCGGAAAACCCAAAATTTATTATTGTTTTGAAAGACGGCAAGAGAATACCCACCTCCATATACTATCAAATCTCGGATGTGATTTATTATAAACGATATGGCGGTATTATTGGGGTAGAGGAAGAAAAGGTTGAAGAAATAGAAAAGATAGAATAGCCGGGAAGCGGGAGAGAAACCCCTTTCCGGGGAGGCCTTGTATGCCTCAGCACAGCACTCTTGTGAAAGGAATGACATAAATGGGATGGCTTGGTAAAATAGTGGGTGGCACACTTGGATTTGCCATCGGCGGGCCAATCGGCGCAGTAGCCGGTGCAACATTCGGTCATGCGTTTGATTTAAACGAAGAACGCTATTTTTCAACCAAAGGGGCACTATTGTCAGGAAACGAGCAGTCGCAACTTACTTTTTTTGTGGCTTCCTTTTCCATGCTGGCAAAGCTGGCCAAGGTTGATGGAAGAATATCGGAAGAGGAGATCAATTCTGTTCAACAGTTTATGGTACACGATCTAAACCTCAGCCCTGAAGGTCAGCGTATCGCCATAAATATTTTTCAGGCTGCCGATAAATCATCTGAATCCTTCGAGAGGTTTGCATTTCAGTTTTATGGCAGGTTCCGGAATAATCCTCAGATGCTGGAGTTGATGATCGATATACTGCTTCGGGTATCTTTAGCAGATGGCGCGCTCAACAACAGGGAAGAGCAGTTGATCCTTGAAGCGGTCAGGACATTCAATTTTGGTGAGGATGCATATATCAAGCTAAAGTCAAGATATGCCGACGATAATGGAAAGTACTACTCCGTACTGGGATGTGAACGGGGAGATTCAGACGATGTCATCAAAAAGAAGTATCGAAAACTTGTATTTGACTATCACCCGGACACGATCGCATCCAAAGGATTGCCCGAGGAGTTTACAAAATTCGCCAATGACAAGTTTCGCGAAATTCAGGAAGCCTATGAAAGTGTAAAACAAGAAAGGGGCCTATAGCGGCCTGTCTTCATCCCAGAACGGTTCCGCCGAGTGAATGTGCATCGAAAAGCCTGTCAATCCTGACAGGGACAATGGTGTTCTTGAAATGATCAGGTCCTTCCATGAGAATAGTCAGGTAGTTGGATGTCATGCCCTTTAACCGGCCGGATACCCTGTCTCTTTTTTCTTCAACCAGGACCTTTGCTGTTTTTCCCACAGCTTTTTGATAAAACAGGTGCTTTTTCATGATGCCGAGTTCACGCATTTTATGAGCCCGGTTTTTAATCACACCGGGGCCCACCTGATCCGGATACCCGGCAGCCGGTGTCCCTTCCCGCGGAGAGAAGGGGAACACATGCAGGTAGGTTATCGGGAGTTTTTGAATTAAATCAAATGTTGTTTTAAATGATAGTTCTGTCTCACCCGGAAATCCGACCAGCATATCCACACCGATTGCCGCATCCGGGATGGATCGATGTATCCTGGCCGTCAGGTCCGGTAGCAGATCAGCAGAGTAGGGGCGATGCATATTTTTCAAGATGTCCCCATCCCCGCTTTGAAAAGGGATGTGAAAATGGTGGCAAAGACATTTGGAAGCGGCCACAAGTGCGATGATATCTTCGCTGAGTTCATCGGGTTCCACAGAGCTGAGCCTGACCCGTTCCATGGCGCCCGAGATATGGATCTGCTTCAGGAGTTCAAAGAGCCCTCCATTACCGGGTGATAAATCACGGCCATAGCATCCAAGGTGAATGCCGGTTAGAACTGTTTCATGGTAGCCCGCGTTCTTGAGGTATTGGATGTGGTGGAGCACATCCTCAGAAGGCATACTCCGGCTGCGTCCCCTTGTGTGGGGAACAATACAATAGGTGCAGAACGCATTGCACCCGTCTTGAATTTTTAAAAATGGCCTTGTCCGGGACCCGGAAACCGGTTCCGGCGCCTGCTGAAAGTTTTTTTCATGGCCCACATTCCGGATCAATTTTCGGGGCAGCCTTTGGGTTTTCTGTGCCGGCGAGGGGGATATCATGTCAGGAATTTTATATTTATCCGCGTTGCCGATAATATCATCTACGCCGTCGATTTTTGCTATTTCTTCGGCACCTGTGTGTGCATAACAGCCCGTGACAATGATGCGTGCATCAGGATTGGATTTGATGGCCTGTCTGATGGCCTGTCTCGATTGCATGGATGCTTTGGCCGTGACCGTACAGGTGTTAATGATGCAGATGTCGGCCTGTTCCGTCTTCCGGACCCGGGTGTAGCGCGCCATTTTGGGTGCACAGGATATAGCTTCCGACTCATACTGGTTGACCTTGCACCCGAGTGTGGTGATGCTGAATCTGGATGGGGTCATGATTTTGTTATCCATCCCCCCCCCAACACTTCATTCCCCTGGTAAAATACAGCACCCTGGCCGGGTGCAATGGCGGATTGTTTTTCATCAAATTTTATGATTGCACTCCGGTCATTTACCGGGACAAGGGTTGATGACGCACCGGTATGGCTGTATCTGATTTTTGTGTAAACGCGAACAGCGGCTGAGGGCGTTTTGGTGATCCAGTTGATGTCGGTCACCATTAGGTCGTTTGAATAAAGGTCATCTTTGGAACCGACAATCAGTCTGTTGCCGTCTGTGTCGAGTCGAAGAACATAGTAGGGGAGAGGTGCGGGGCAGTTTATTCCGCGACGTTGTCCGATGGTGAAGCGGTACAACCCCTTGTGCTCTCCAAGGTGTTTGCCGTGGTTGTCCACAATTGGGCCGGGCTTTTGCAGAATGCCCTGCTGCTTGAGAAAATCTGAATAGGGTTTTCCCCTGATAAAACAGATGTCCTGGCTTTCTTTTCGAAAGATCGGTTTCAGGCCCTTTGTTTTTGCCAGGGACTTGACCGCCTTCTTTGTCAGCCCCCCGAGCGGAAAAATGGCGGCCGCGATTTGTTCCTGAGAGAGAAAAGCCAGGAAATAGGACTGATCCTTATACGGGTCCTCTCCTTTTAACAGAAGGTGGTTTCCGGCAGCATCAGGTAAAGTTTTAATATAATGACCGGTGGCAAGGCGTGATGCACCCAGTTCCCGGGCATATTCAAGAACTGTTCCAAATTTTATGAAGGCATTGCATACAAGGCATGGATTCGGGGTGAGGCCGGCCATGTAGGTTTGAATGAAATAGTCGACAATTTTTTTTTTGAAGGTATCTCTGCAATCAAGGATTTCTACAGGGATGCCGAGTTGATCGGCAATATGATGGATTGGATGATTTAGAAGCCTTCTGTCAGCTGAATCGTCAGGAGAGCGCCCGGAGGGTTTGCTGAGAAGCGGTTGGTTTTCGAATCCGGTGAGGAAATGGATGCCGACGACCCGATGTCCCTTTTCTTGCAAAAGATAAGCAGCAACCAGGGAGTCAATCCCGCCGCTGATGGCAACGGCTGTAACCGGTTTCATTAAAAAAAGGTTTCCTGTGTCGGGCGTATCTCCATGGCCCGTGTCGGGCAGGCCGGCACACACAGTTCACAGACACTACATTTTTTTATATCAAAATCGATGTCCATTCCGGGCCTTCGAACAAAAAGGGCACCGGTGGGGCACACCGCGGTGCATGCACCGCACTGAATACACTTTTCCTCATCCCGGCTCACCTCCTGGGAAGCGTTTTGAACCTGTACCCCTTCTGCCTCAAGAAAGGCAATTCCCTTCTTGAAGTTTTTTTTGGGACCTGTCAGATCCAGGACCATAATGCCTTCTTTTCTGGGCAGCACGGTGGCTTTCAGGATATTGAATGTCAGGTCAAAATTTCGGGCCAGATAACACACGGTTGGTTTTGCAACATTGGTCTTTGGAAAACGAAGTATTAATATTTTTGAGTACACTCGGGGCCTCCGGTTATGTTAAAAGCTGTCGATCCCAAAGGATGCAGAATAGTTATACCCGTTTTGAGGGTTAATATCAATCCCGAATCCAAATCAGCTTTCATTGGATGAAAGCCATAGTAAATATTTTAAATTGCAAGCAATGCTTGTTTGACTCTCATTTTGTTTTACATTATAATTTAAGATCCAGGTTGTTTTTTCCCACCCGCATCAGCAGTTTAAAATCACCCATTTTAGGGGGAGACACGGGCAATGAATAAATTTGCATATCAGACAACCGGCTATGCAATAAAAGCACTATCCAGCCTTTCAAAGGCCAAGATCCGCATCCACGGGGAAAACAATATCCCAAAAGGGGCGATTATTTACGCGGTGAATCATTTTACAAGGATGGAAACACTATTCATTCCGTATCATATCAACCGGCTGACAAAGCATCCGATCTGGTCTCTGGCGGATTACAGTCTTTTTCAAGGGGGGATTGGCAACCTGCTGGGAAAACTGGGGGCACTTTCCACAAAAAATCCAGACCGTGATCTTCTGATTGTAAAAAGCCTGTTAACGGGTGAGGCTTCCTGGGTCATTTTTCCGGAAGGAAGAATGGTTAAAAACAAAAAAATTTACGAAAAAAAACGAAAGGGGAGAGGGGCGTTTATGATCTCCTCACCCGATGGGAAACATCAGCCGCACACAGGGACAGCGACCCTGGCCCTTCGAACCGAGTTCTATCGTGAGCGGCTTCGAAAGATGCTTGATAAAAATCCGGGTGAGGCAAACCGGCTGATAGACCTCTATCAGATCGATCAAATCGATCCGGTACTGAATCTCGAAACATATATTGTACCGGTTAATTTGACCTATTATCCCATCCGCGCGGGTGAGAATATTATGGTTCGCATGGCCGGCCGGCTGATTGAAGATTTATCTGAACGGAGCATCGAAGAAATTATGACAGAGGGGACCATGCTTTTATCAGGTGTTGATGTGGATTTGCGGATCGGTGAACCCATTCGAATCGGACAATACATGAAAAGCCAGGCCATTCAAGCGGACATTGCAGATCCCCGATCCATTAATTTTAATGATGACATCTCCTCAAAGAAGATGATGAAAGCATCGGCCCATAAAATAATGGAACGGTACATGTCCAATATCTACAGCATGACCACCATCAATCATGATCATATTTTCGCAACTCTTCTGAAGTATATGCCGGCAGATGAAATTGATGTACAGGATTTAAAGCGAAGGGCGTATCTGTCGACCACCTTGAATCTTGATAAAACAATTGTATACCGGCATGAGGCCCTACACGGGAATCAGATCAATCTGTTAACGGATGACCGCTATGAACGATATGGTCATTTTATGTCCCTGGCCATTGAAAAGGGAATTCTGATAGAAAAGGATCACAGGCTTTCAAAAAATTCTGCTTTTTCGGAAAATCCTGATTTTCACCGGATCCGAATTGATAACCCGGTTACCGTCATTGCAAATGAGGTCGAACCGTTGACCCGGTTTCAGGACCAGGTGTGCTCTCTGGCAAGACAACCCCTTCCAAGAATAAGATACCAGATTGTAAGGCATCTGGTGCAGAAAGCGCTTTTTGATTTTGAACGGGATTACACCCGCTTCGCCATTGAAGGTGAATCCAAGGAAAAAAGCGTTGGCAGGCCGTTTTTCATCAAGGGCAAAACAAAGGATATCGGCATTCTGCTGATTCACGGGTATATGGCAGCGCCCCTGGAGGTCAGGGCACTTGCAGAGTTTCTGGGAGAAAAAGGGTATTGTGTATATGCACCCCGATTAAAAGGGCATGGCACATCACCGGATGATCTTGCAATTCGAACCCATATGGAGTGGATCGAATCAGTGGAAGAAGGGTTTGCGATTATGCGAAACACCTGCAGAAGGATTGTTGTGGGTGGCTTTTCTACCGGAGCCGGCCTGGCACTTGATCTCTGCACCCGGGTGACGGATATTGTCGGTGTTTTTGCAATTTCACCGCCTTTGGCGCTGCATGATTTTTCGGCAAAGTTTGTCCCGGCCGTTAATCTCTGGAACAAACTGATGACCAGGGTAAATTTTGAGGCAGCCAAAAAGGAGTTTGTAGAAAATGATCCTGAAAACCCCCATATTAATTACTTGCGAAATCCTATCTCCGGGTTAATGGAACTGGAGCGGCTAATGAATTCTGTGGAAGAGAGAATCCCCGGCATTGATGTGCCCGCCCTTGTCATACAGTCCGCTGCCGATCCGGTGGTTGACGCAAAGGGATCGAGGCGGATTTTTGTCCTTATTCCATCAAAAGACAAAGAATATTTAT
>JAUXCK010000186.1 GCA_030618925.1 Desulfobacteraceae bacterium | reverse complement strand
GAAGAGGATTCTACGGATCAGAGTGGGGTATACACCCTGGGAGAGGTGGTTGTCACCGCACAGAATGGCGGTGTTGAATCTGTTGGTACGGTCGCAGAAATTACGGCTGAAGACATTGATCAAAAAAATGCGCGAAACCTGTCCCAGGCCCTGGAGCTTTTGCCGGGACTCGATGTGCGAACCGGTGCCAAAGGCATCCCCCGCATCAGGATGAGGGGATTTACTTCCCGGCACGTTGTCCTGCTTTTGAACGGCGTCCCCTTCAATTCCACCTATGACGGACAGTTTGACCCGTCCATCATCCCCACTGAAAACATCGCAAAGATCAAAGTCACTTACGGAACATCCTCTGTCCTGTACTCTCAAGGGGCGCTCGGTGGCGTGATCAACATCGTCACAAAAAAAGGGACACAGGGTCTCAATGGCAGCCTTTCAGGTGAAGTGGGCGAAAGGGGGCAGCTGCTCGGCCGTTTTAATATGTCCGGCGGCAGCGGGCAGTTTGACTTTTTTGTAAGCGGCAGCGCGGAAAATTCAGATGGATTTCGGCTGTCTTCTGATTTTGATTCCACATCACTGGAGGATGGCGGTCTGAGAGAGAACAGTGATAGAGAAACAGAAAACCTCTTTGCCAACCTGGGCTATGGCGTGGGAAAGGATTGGAAAATCGGCTTGACCGTGGAAACGTCAGATGGTGAGTTCGGGAAGCCACCCCAGACAAAACTAAGAGCTGAAGATCCTGATTTTCTCAATAATCCCAAATACGAGCGTGTGGAAGACTACGATGGGTTTTCTACACAATTGGCGGCCGATTACGATCCGGACGGCCCTTTTGGGCTTCGCATGTGGGTCTTTTACAACGAACTGGATGAGGATCTGGCCAGGTATGATGGCCCTGATTATGATGCGATTACGAAAAAAAGCAGTTATCGCACAGACGACGAAACCCGCACTCAGGGGGGGAGCCTTCAGGCAACTTATGATTTTGATCGTGCAGGTCATTTAAGCGGGGCTTTTTCATTCCAGAGGGATAAATACGATTCTGAGGGGAGTTTTGGAAATGGAGATCCCATTGATTCAGATAAAGAGCTGGCTACCCACAGTCTGGCCCTGGAATACACGATTTCCCCGCTCTCAGATCTTGAGTTTGTTGTGGGCTATAGCCACCATTGGCTGGATAAAAAAGATGGTGGCAAAGATGATGACCAGGGAAGTTTCCTTGTGGGAACCCGATACCATATCTCAGAGGCAACCCAGGCCAGGGCGTCTGTTTCAAGGAAGATCCGTTTTCCCTCCATCAAACAGCTGTATAACACCGGGAATGGAAACCCCGATTTGAATACTGAAAAATCCACCAACTATGAGTTGGGAATTACCCAACAACTCCCATGGGAGGTTGAAGCGGACCTGGTTGGTTTTTTAAACGATGTGGATGACTACATTGAGGAGGATGACGCAACAGGCTTCAATGAGAACTTTGAGAAGTATCGTTTCATGGGAATTCAGCTCTTCCTGGAAAAACGGTTCATGGAAACCGGATCGGTTCGAGCGGGATACACCTACATGGATTCGGAAGACAGATCCTCCGGCGCACAAAGGGATGAAATGCAATACCGTCCTGAACACAAGGCCACATTGGAAGGACGCTATACCTGGAATTTTGGACTTTCAGCATATGCAAGCTTCATGTACGTGGCCAATCAGTACTATTATTCGCGCACGACTACTCCGCTGTTGAAACGAAAGCTGAATAATTATTCCCTTGTGGATGTCAAACTGGAACAACGTATCATCAATGATCGCCTTTATGCCTATGTGGGGGCGAACAACCTTTTAGACAAGGACTATGAGGAAAGTTATTGCTTTCCCCAAGCCGGCCGTCTCGTATACTGTGGGCTGAAGGTGACCTTCTAATTTGACGAAAAAGAAACGAACCATACTGTATATAATCCTATTTATAGCCCCGCTTGCCTGCATCTTTTTATCCCTGTGTGTGGGCCGGTATCCCCTGCCAATAGGTGATGTAATCAAGGTGCTGTGGTGTGGAATTTTTTCAGACGGCGATGCAGTACCCCATATTTATCAGACCATTATCTGGGAAATACGAATGCCGCGAGCCCTGCTGGGGAGCCTTGTGGGGGCGTGTCTGGCGGTGAGCGGGGCAGCCTTTCAGGGGCTGTTTCGGAATCCGCTGGTGAGCTCGGGCATCCTGGGAGTCAGCTCAGGCGCCGGGTTCGGGGCGGCGCTGGCGATTTTATTATTCAGTAGCGTTGCCGCGGTATACCCGTTTGCTCTTGTGTTCGGCATCCTTGCTGTGGTCTGCAGCTACCTGATTGCCCGCCTCTACAGCACAACACCGGCCATCATGCTGGTGCTGGGCGGGGTGATTGTATCATCGGTATTTGCGGCCTTGCTGTCATTTGTGAAATACGTGGCCGATCCCTACGAGCAACTGCCGACCATTGTGTTCTGGCTCATGGGCAGTCTGGCCTCGGCCCGCTACAGCGATATTTTTGTGGCGGGAGTGCCCATGGTGATCGGTGTGGTCGGGCTTTTGGCCATCCGCTGGCAGATCAATGTGTTGTCCATGGGAGATCGTGAGGCCCATGCCCTGGGTGTCAATACAATGCTCAGTAAATGTATCATCATTTTATGTGCCACCCTGGCAACAGCCGGGGCCGTGTGTGTCAGCGGTGTCATCGGCTGGATCGGGCTCGTGATCCCCCATATCGGCCGGATGCTGGTGGGAAATGATAACCGGGTCCTTATCCCGGTCAGTCTTTCACTGGGGGCCTGCTTTCTAATGCTGGTTGACAATATGGGCCGTATGATCACCGGATCTGAAATCCCCCTGGGTATTTTGACAGCCCTGGTGGGGGGGCCGTTTTTTGTATATCTGCTTAAGAAAACCAAGGGAGGCGGCTGGGCATGACGCTTATTTCTGTCAGCAATGCTTCGTTTTCATATGGTACCCGGAGTATTTTTGATGATATCAGTTTTAGCGTGGAGCCCGGCGAAATTTTCTGCCTGCTGGGTCCCAACGGATGTGGAAAGACGACACTCCTGGATTGCATGCTCGGATTTCACCGCCTGCGTTCAGGTCGGATCCATATCATGGGAAAAGATTCCGTCAAGTTCAGGCCCGGCCGCATTGCCCGTTCCATTGCCTATGTGCCCCAGAAGCATGAACGCACGTTCCCCTATACGGTCCGGCAGATCGTTACCATGGGAAGGGCCGCATACCTGGGTCTGTTTGAAGCCCCCTCAAAGGCAGACCTGCGCATGGCGGACGAAGTGTTGGAGCGTATCGGCATACAGCATCTGGGCAACCGGCCTTACACCCTGCTTAGCGGGGGGGAAACCCAGCTGGTGATGATCGCCAGGGCACTGGTCCAGAAAACACCAGTGATGATTCTGGATGAGCCCACCGCGCACCTGGATTTTCGTTATGAGCTGATTATCATGGAGGTCATTAAAGAACTGGTTAAAGACACAGGGCTGGCCATTATTATGGCAACTCATTTTCCCAATCATGGGTTTTATTTTCAGAACAGCGGTGTCAGTACTTCCATTGCTCTGCTCAATGAAGGGAGATTTCTGGCTGTCGGTTCCCCCGAGAGCGTACTTGATGAGAAACGGCTCAGGCAGGTTTACGGTGTAACCACCCGTGTGATTTCGCTTCCCACGGAGAACGGCAGCACCATGAAGCATATTGTACCATTGAGCACTGCCAGCTGGGAGGCTCAAGATTGAAGAGCAGGGGAGGATTGAAAGAATAGAACCATGACTGTTTATATAAGGATCACCGTAATTGTTATTATTTTTTGTCTGGTATGCGCATGGGTTTCGATGCAGCCGGTTCAAGCCGCTCCCGCTAAAAACACGGTTGTGGATTCTTTCGGCCGAAAGGTGGATATCCCTTCCGGCATTAAGCGAATTGCATGCATGTATGCCTTTACCGGCCATGTGGTGGCCATGCTCGGGAGGGCCGATGATATCGTTGCCGTATCGAACGGGCTCAAGCGTGATGTGCTGCTTAAAACCATGCACCCGGCCATAGGCAAGGCCCTGGTACCAAAATTTCAGGGTGCAATCAATATCGAGGAACTTGCCCGAACAAAGCCGGATATTGTCTTTGTGTCTGCTGAAACCGCTGGAAATGATGCCGAGGCATTCAAACTTGACACGTGCGGGCTGACATGGCTTGCTGTTGATTTCCACGGCATGGAAGAGCAACAGCAGGCAATTGCCCTGATCGGCCGGGCCATTGGCGCGCCGGAAAAGGCCGCTGCCTATAACGCCTATTATCGAAGCTGTATCGACCGGGTTCAAAAAGCCGTGTCATCGATTCCCCTGGAAAGCCGCATCAGGGCGTATCACGCAACTGTTGAGCCGACCAGGACATATCCCGGGAACAGCCTTCCGGCTGACTGGCTTCGGGCTGCGGGCGTCATAAATGTTTCAGCCCAGGAACCGGTTGGCCTGCTTGACGGCAAACACCAGGTCAGCATCGAACAGATCTTCATATGGAATCCGGATTTTATTCTGGTCAATGAGCCGGGGGCAGCCGCTTTTATTAAAAATAGTCCCAAGTGGTCGGCCATTGCTGCCGTAGAAAGCGACCGTGTCTGTCAGATGCCCATCGGTATTTCCCGCTGGGGGCATCCCGGTTCTCTGGAAACACCCCTTGCCATTCTCTGGACAGGGGAATCCGTATACCCGGACCGGTTTCGTGACTTGGACATGAAGCAGGAGATCCGCCGTTTCTATAATGACTTTTTTAATTATGAACTCTCAGACCCCATGATCCGGCAGATACTGTGCGGCGAGGGCATGCGTCTGACCAAGAACAGGAAGAAAAGCAAAGACAGTAAAGGAGAACGGAAAAGTGAACATTCTCGTATGTATTGATGATACCGATAATATCGAAAGCCGCGGTACAGGTTCATTGGCATCTGAGCTGGCTGATGCGCTACAAAACAATGGCTGGGGACATTGCCGACCGGTGACCCGCCACCAGATGCTGTTGCATCCGGATATCCCCTACACCTCCCATAACAGCTCCATGTGCTTTACGGCAGAGATCCGTCCCGAATTCATGGATGCATTCACAGGATTTGCACAGTCCTATCTACAACAGGAAAGTGCTGCGGGATCAGACCCTGGGCTGTGCATTGTCGATCGTGACCGCCTCATGGACCCGGATACCCTTATGGCATTTGGAAGGAAGGCAAAGACCACCGTCCTTTTTAAGGTAGACGCCTACCAACTTGCCGAACGCTTGTCCGTCCATCTCTCAGAGCACGGGGGAACAGGGCTGGGAGTTATCGGGGCGCTTGCCGGCTGTGGACTTCGGCTGACCGGGAACGACGGCCGTTTTCGCGGGAAGTTTCAGGTTGGGGAAATAGGTGAGCAACTTACGGTAGCTGATCTGATGCAGAAGACCGGTGTAGATGTCGTAAAAAACCTTGAAGGGGATATACTGCAGGATGACGCGCCGGTGTATATCGGCAAAAACGTAAAAGCGGTTTTGCAGGACGGAAGGTCAACCTTGCTTGTTTTTCCGGAACCCAGGGATGAGGCCGGGGAGATCTGCTGGCAGACTTGTACGAAGCAACAGTTACGAGGTTATTAAAATGGCACGGGTGGACGTCTGGGAGCAGACTCTCTCCGGTAGGAAACGTTTCAAGCACGGACAAGACAGTTATGGTCTTGCCGCTGAGACTGCCGGGCAATGTGGGGCCTTTGTTAATGATGATGATGATGAGGCCGTATGTGATGATGACCGGAGCTGTTATAATTGCCGCTATCGCCGATGGACTGCCGATTCATTTGAGTGTCTGAAACCATAGCCAAGATTTCAAACCCATCTAATATGGTTAAGGTCATATTGAATTAAGATGGTTTTCCCGGGAGATATGGCTTCCGCTTGAACCTGTTGATGTGTCAAGCCAATGGAAAAAGGATGGCTCCCGACGATTATGGTGGCAAATACCTGGCCCGTGTTCTTATCCAGAGATAGTTGGGAGACTGTGCCCCGCAGACTGATAGCATCCGGGTCTTTTCTTGAAGGATCATCTTCAAACGAAAAGGCATCAATTATGGCGACTGCATCGTTATGGGGTGGTCCAGGAACCCTGATCTCCTGATTGTCCGACAAGCGTTTTACCCATGTCCCCCTGTCCGATTCCTGCCAGG
>JAUXCK010000325.1 GCA_030618925.1 Desulfobacteraceae bacterium | reverse complement strand
ATGGTTCAGCATTTGATAATCTGCAGCAGGTTGTTTTTTTTTCAATCCAAAATCATTTCTGAAAGATCTAATGGCCGCCTCAATCCGGGTTTCATACCCAAGATTTGAATCATGTTCATCAAGTTCGAGAATCAAGTATGGTTTGTCTTGTGATTCCATTATTTTTTTAAAGGCGCCTTTTATAAACGCGTCCGGTGTACATTTGAATGCTGTGACCAGGACAGGATAGACTCCCCGAAATTTACTGATCGCCACAGCGGACTCCAGAATTTTAGCGCTGTATCTCCAATGCAATTCCTTCAGAAGGGGGGCAATGCCTGCAACATCCTGTTTTGTATACGGGAGCATATCCTGAAAGTATGTTTTAATCCCCAAAGCAGCAAAAATGTCGGGGATTCCTTTGTTCATGGAGGGGGAGAGCACTGTGTAGGGTCTTCCTAGAAAAACAACCTGAATGTCGTCCTGCCTTCGTGTCTCTTTCCTGTAAAGGCTTTTCAATTGTTCTATACGCTTTGCGGTATGATTGACCGCCCGATCATAGGCTGAAGACACTTCAAAAAAGGTGATTTTCGGATCAAGGTTTTTCAGCATCCGGTGCAATTGCGTTTTGGTATGGAAACCGGTGTACAGGTATTTAATCACAGGGGAAAGCAATTTTCGACGAACGTGGCTGTCACTGGTTGCCGCCAATGCAGGCATGTATTGCGTGTAGTAGCAATATTGTCTCCTGATCCCTTTTTCAGCCGGACGGTTTTCAAGGTAAAACGGTAAAAACACATAATCACACTTATCAAGGAGATAAGCGACATGTCCGTGCATTTCTGTGATGGGCGCACAAAACTCTGCGCCGGATATTTGTTTTCCATGCGTCAATGCATCCGGAAAAGATTCACTGGTGATTGTTCTGACTGAAAGCGTATTAAAAAATGTTTTCCAGAAAGAGAGCTCTTCAAACAAATAAAGGCCGGCAGGAATTCCGATCGTAAACGGCCGCCGGGTTGTTTTTTCAACCCTTTTTTCGTTGTCCTTTTTCAAACCCTTTTTTCGAGCCTTAATCAGATCAAAGCCGGAGAGGTTATTATTGACATAATGACGGGTGTTATATTCTCTTCCGCACAGGAAACCATACGCGACAGTTTCATTGTCCATTTGAGCAATCGTCAGTTTGCAGTGATTTGTACAAAGATCGCAGACCTCGGATCTGATGGGAATATTCTTCTTGTACAATTCAATCCCTCTGAAAGCCGTTTGTTCTACACCGTAGTCCGCCAACAACAGGGCGATACCCATGGCCCCTGTCAGATGACAGTATCTGGATACAATGATCGGCTTTTTCAGCCGTTGCTCAAAGGCGGTCACCAGTCCCCGGATTTTTGCTGTGGCGCCCTGAAAAAGAATTACATTGCCGATGCTGCTTTCCACCGCCACTTTCAAGAGGTAATTTTCCCGCACCGAATGGAGAACAGAAGCCAGTACTTCATTTATCGAGTACCCCTCAGAAAGGTAATGGTTGATATCTCTTTCCATAAATACGGTGCATCTATCACTCGACAAGGGCGCCGGCATATTGTGGGTTCTTTTTGAATAATCATCAAGAGGACAGCCCAGCTTTTGTGCCTGCTCCTCGATAAAACTACCCGTGCCGGCAGCGCACACATGGTTCATCACAGAGAAAGTGACCAATCCGTTTTTAAGGGTGGTGAACTTCGCATCCTGTCCGCCGATTTCAATGATGGTATCCACAGATGGATTAAGTTCAACAGCCGCCCGGGCGTGAGCACTTATCTCATCTATTATTGTGTCGGCACCCATTATTTTGCCGATTAATTTCCTGCCGGATCCGGTTGTCCCGGCACCGAGTATACGAAGATCACACTGCTGCCTTTTTGACAAATCATCCATGGCTTCAAACAGAGCCGAAATCGCCGCCACAGGCCGGCCCATTGTTCGCGTATAAAATCCAGCCAAAACCGTATGATCCCGATCCATCAGAATCGCTTTTGTGCTGGTGGAGCCGATGTCGATCCCCATATAGACATCAACCGATTGCACCCGGCTCATTTCTTTGTAACCATCGACCTCGACATTCCCCCCGAACCCTTCTTTTTTTGTCTTGTGTGTATACTTCGTGTGGCTGTCAAAATCAGGATAATCTGAATGCCGGGGGGTCAGAGCGGGATAATAAAAGCGTCGTTTTCTATTTTCCCCGGATACCAGATCCGTCGATGAGGTGATGGACACCGTCTTTTTTAGCCCCACCCTGCCTTCCCGGATGTCGTCTATCATGTGAAGCGCTGCTCCGACGGCATCATACAGATAAGACAGGGGGTCGATGATCATGTCAACTCCCGTCACTTGGCGGATATGCCTGAGCACAGACATGTTTTTCGAAACCCCGCCACCAACGATCATCGGCCCTTGGGGTTTCATGCTGCCGAAGAGTGTATCCACAATATTTTTGGCCAGACCGGAACAGAGCCCATCACATATTTCATTCAGTGAATACCCTTCCTGTTGTGCATGCACCAGATCGGTCTTGGCAAATACAGAGCATCTTGAAGCAATCCTGGGAATTTGCCCCCTGTTCTCCGAGGCCATTTGGCTCAGTTCTTCAATACCGGCCAGATTGAGGCGCTTCGCCTGTTGGTCAAGAAAACTACCTGTGCCGGCGGCACAGGATGTGTTGGATTTACAATTTTGGTAATTTCCCTTTCCGTCAAAACAAATGAGACTGAATTTTTCTCCCCCTATCTGGAGGATTGATTTGATTTCCGGATGAAAATGCCGGACGGCTTCAATGAGTGATATACGGTTGTCAAAAGAAGAACTTGCTTTGATGGCGGCCGGTGTGGAAGACGTTGCAGAAACCCAGTAATCACCGGGAAGCTTAAAATGCGTTATGGCGTCTTGAAGGCCACTTAGAATGTCCCCCTGGTGCAGGATATAAGCTGTTTTTTTTATTTTTTTGGAGAGGGTAAGTTCTGCCACAGATATGGACACAGAACCGATATCAATTCCAAGAATGGTTGCATTTGATGTCATGTGTCACCTCAGACATGATGGGGAACAATGATCTTTACATACCCTGCCACGGCGTGATGTGTCAAGATACCTTCCACCCGGCCAGGGGTTTTAAATGAAAAAAAATGAATTGTTTTGTGTCATCCTGTCAGTTGATATGGTATAATTTCCAAACGTGGCCGATCGCTTGCGCTTTACAGCAATTGGGTGTTTTTATAAAAAAAAGGAAAGGATATGCAACCACAACTGGTGATTATGGCAGCAGGTATCGGAAGCCGGTATGGTGGGCTGAAACAGATCGATCCTGTCGGCCCCTGTGATGAAATCATAATAGATTATTCCATCTACGACGCACTTCGCGCCGGGTTTTGTAAAATCATTTTTGTCATTCGAAGAGATATGGAAAGTCTGTTCAGAGACAAAATTGGAAGGCATATTGAGGCGCATGCGGACGTTGCATATGTATTCCAGTCGATTGAAAATCTGCCGAAAGGGTTTAACGTGCCGGCTGACCGGACAAAGCCCTGGGGTACGGCGCATGCTGTCCTGTGTGCACAAGAACAGGTCAGCGCTCCTTTTGCCGTCATCAATGCCGATGATTTTTACGGTGCCGGTGCTTTTCAGATTCTTGCTGACTTTTTAAAAAATATCAGAAAAGATCCGCACCCCGACACATTTTGTATGGTCGGATACGAACTCGCCAATACCCTTACTGAGCATGGTCATGTTTCCCGCGGCATATGCACGGCCGATGACGATGGGTTTTTACTAGATATTGTGGAGCGCACAAAAATTCAGAAATTCGGGGATAAAGTCAAATATGCGGAGAATGATAAAGACTGGCACCTCATTTCCGGCACCCGCCTCGTTTCAATGAATATGTGGGGTTTTACAGCAAATTACTTTTTGGAAGTCAAAAACCGCTTTCCAAAATTTCTGGAACAAAATATTGATGACCCAAAGGCGGAGTTCTTTGTGCCAACAATTGTGAATGAATTGATACTTGAAAAAAAGGCGGTGGTGCTAGTGATGAAAAACCAGTGCAT
>JAUXCK010000031.1 GCA_030618925.1 Desulfobacteraceae bacterium | reverse complement strand
TTGCTTATGGAAACATTTATGAACCAGATTTGGTAGGAAGTTCTGGTGGGTCGGGAGATCGAAGGCGGTAACGTGGAAATGAATGAAATCCAGATGCCTTGTGTATTGTCAATTCAGACCGGTATCAACGAGCCCCGCTATGTCGGCATTCGCGGAATCAGAAAAGTTGCGTCTGTCGAAATCCCGGTTCAGACCGCATCAGATCTGGGTGTCTCTCCGGACTCGGTGGGTTCAGCAGGTGCAAAAGTCAAACGGATGGATTATTTCGTGCCTGATCTTGGTGAAGGCGCCGAGATACTGGAAGGAAGCACTGAGGAAATCATAGACAAACTGATTGAACTCTTAAAAGCCCAAGGAGGATTAAAATAATGGCTCAAATTTTTGCATATATTACACATAAAGGTGGCGTCGCCGATGATACAGCACTGGAGCTGGTCGCTGCTGCTAAGAAAATTGATGCGGGCGCGTCCGTAACTGCAGTGGTTACCGGGGCAGGGGCTGATCTGGATGCTGTATGCAACGACATGGCGGCTTCTTATGGCGAAGTCTGGAAGATTGATAATGAGGCCATTGCCTACCCCAACGCGGAAGCGGTCAGGAAGGTGCTGGTCAATATTCTGCCGGCGGACTGTATCCTTCTTCTTCCCCACGATACATTCGGCATGGATCTCGGACCTGGTCTTTCAATTAAACTTGATTCTTCTTTTGCAGCAGATGTGGCTGACATTGAGGGACTTGACGGCTCGACGCTCAAACTGGTCCGTCAGGAATTTGCCGGTATGGTCAGCACCCATGTTGAGTGTGATGCTTCAGCAGGTGCTGTTCTTAATATCAGGCCTGGTGTTAACCAGCCGGACGAGAGCAAATCGGCCGCAGGCCAGGTGGTCGATAAATCAGGTGATGCCGGGGATCTGATTGTTTCCCGTACTTTCCTGGAAATCGTTGAGGCTGAAGCGGGTGATGTTGACATCACAAAATCTGAAGTTCTGGTTTCCGTTGGACGCGGAATAGAAGATGAGGATAATATCGAGATTGCCCAGGAACTGGCTGATGCCATGGGGGCGGATGTGTCTTGTTCCAGGCCTATTGTTGATGCCAAGTGGATGGAGAAGTCCCGTCAGGTGGGTACGTCCGGCCAAACCGTAAAACCAAAGGTCTATATGGCAATGGGTATCAGCGGTTCTTTCCAGCATCTGGGCGGGATCAAGGGGTCCCCTTTCATTGTTGCAGTTAATAAAAATGCCAAGGCACCGGTTTTTCAGGTGGCTGATGTGGGGATTATTACAGATATCCTCGAGTTCATGCCCGAGCTTACGGAAAAGATTAAAGAATTGTAGCGAGGTGTGACTGAATTAAAAACCGGCAGCGCAGTGAGTGTGCTGCCGGTTTTCTCAGGGCAGGTTTAGAGCTTGCCCTTACGGGAAATAATGTTTGATCGAATAAAAAAGGCTGTGTCAAAAAAGACACAGCCCTTTTTTTTAGCATTTAGCCGCTTGTGCTAGTGTGTGATTAATTTTGTCACTGTACTTGTCATTGGCGCAGCATAGAGAAGGATAAGTGCAACCACCAGAGCGTAAATACACAGAGATTCGATAAAGGCAAGGCCAAGAATCATGGCAACCTGAATTTTACCGGCTGCCTCCGGGTTCCGTGCAATACCTTCAACAGCACCTTTTAATCCCAGTCCCTGTCCAATACCACATCCAAATGCTGCAATTCCAATACCAAATCCTGCAGCAAGAGCGCATGCGACAAAAAATTTTAATGCTTCAGCTTCCATTGACGACCTCCTTGGGTAAAAGTTATCTGGGCTTCTTCCATTATCCCATTTATAAAGTAAACTTCATCAAATATTGTCGATCCTGGTTCATGATTAATGTGCATGTTCCAGAGAACCTAAAAAATAAATAACAGCCAAAAGAAAAAAGACAAATGCCTGTATCACAGCGACCAGCAAACCCAGCACCATAATCGGCAGTGGGGCAAAGAAGGCGCCGGCCAGAAGGAAAAGAATGCCGATAACGATTTCATGGCCGGCCATATTGCCGAAAAGCCGGATGGTCAATGACAGAACCCGTGAAAGATGGCTGATGATTTCAAGGGGCAGCATCAAAGGGATCATCCACCACACCGGGCCCAGAAAATGTTTAATGTATTTTACACCATGAAATTTAATGCCGATGTAATGGGTTGTCACAAACACAACAAGGGCACAGGCGAGGGTTGTGTTAATATCAGCAGTCGGTGGAAAAAATCCAGGTATAAGGCCGAGCAGGTTGCACACCAGGATATAGATAAATATGGTGGCCAGAAGAGGGAAAAAAGCCCTGCCTTCTTCCCCTGTAATGTCAACCGTGAATTCTTCCAGGCCGGATATAATAAGTTCAAAAAAGTTTTGCATTTTGGTGGGAACCAGTGCCATGCGTTTTGTTGCAAGGAAACCCAAAAGCATCAATAAGAGGATAACAAACCATGAATAAATCACGTGGGGATTTTCCTGGGCAAAATGCCCCAAACCGACCAGTTCAAACAGTTTAGGAAGAAATAGATACGGGTGCACTTTATACTGCCTCCTTAAAGATAGTTTTTGTTAGCTCGTTCATGGTTGCAATGAGAATGCTGGAAACAACAATTGAAAGCCCAATGACCAGGCCCAGCGGGTGGACAATCTGCCCCTTTATGAGCATGAATATAAGGACTCCGCTAAAGGTAAAGCGGATGAAATACTTTACGATAACGGCTGCTCCGGAAGAGGGATTCTCGGGAGAAAGTGCTTTTTTAAGCGCGTTGGCCATGAGGTGAAAATTGATGGTGACGATTATCCCGCCAAAGATAATGCCCAACGCAAATTTGTGGGATGCCACCATCAGTCCGATGATGCTGGCAGCTGCAAAAAGCACCCAGTTTAACCATGTGATAAATTTGAGCAGATGCTGTTGGTTATTCATTGGATCAATTCTATATTTTTTTAGTCTAATCTAAGTTACCGGTCTAAGTTACCGATTCAAGTTGCCGGTCAAAGGTCCCGGCTTTTTTTAATCGCAAGGGCGATGTTTTTATATGCAGCCCCAATACCCAGTCCCAAGCCGATCAGTGTCAGCCACGGAAGGGTGTCAAATTTTTTGTCCAGATAAATTCCGCCAAACAGTCCTAAAAAAATAGCAAGGACCATTGAGAAGCCCAGACTGCTGTAAAAAGAAAGTTCTTTTATGGCCTGTCTGGTTTCTTTGTTCATCAAAAAAAATGTCTTGTAAAAGGTCTCCAGAGCCTTTTGGAATACATCCGAGACTCAAAATTATCAAAATAGACTTTTTACCATATAAAATCATGGCAAGTCAATCGAAAATACAAAAAAACGAACACCAGAATACTTCAAAAACGAACCGCAGAACCGCAGAACACCGAATATCGAATGTCGAAGGGTTGAGTCGCTGCGCTCCATCTATTAAATAATTGACAGAGCGAAGCGATTCCTTCCTTCAAAATTCAATGTTGAATCAGGTTTGACCTTCTCTCGTCTATATAACATCAATATGTCCTTTGGGATGATCTCCAACAACCTCTGCAACAATAGCGGCATCAACCCCGGCATCTTTTAGTGCATCGAGGCAGGATACAGATTCTTCCGGGGACAGGGAAATGATGAGGCCGCCTGATGTTTGCGGATCAAAAATTAAATCCGCCATAACTGGATCCACCGAGTCATCAAGAGATATGGCTGTCTGGCAGAATTTTTTATTTTCATAAGCGCCGGCCGGGATCATTCCCATGATCGCGTATTCTTTTGCTTCCGGGATGAACGGAATAGAGGGGACATCAAGCCTGATTTCCTTTTTTCCTGCCCGGGCCATTTCAAGCAGATGGCCGATCAGTCCGAATCCGGTCACATCCGTGCAGGCACTTGGGGAAAATCGCTGCATCACCTCAGCTGCCTGACGATTCAAAGTGGATGCCACATTTATCAGTGAGCGTATGGCGGCCTTGCTCGCAATTTTCCCTTTGATTGCAGTGGCAATAACACCTGTGCCGATGGGTTTGGTGAGAATAAGCTGATGGCCGACTGTGGACAGACAATTTGTCAGAACATGGTCCGGGTGAATCAAACCGGTTACCGAAAGCCCGTACTTGAATTCCATATCATCGACGCTATGGCCGCCGACAAGAACAGCGCCTGCCTCATAGATTTTTTCAAGCCCGCCTGCCAGGGTTTCCTTGAGAACGGAAACCGGCATCTCATCCTTTGGAAAACACACAATGTTCATTGCGGTGACAGGTTTTCCGCCCATGGCATATACATCGCTCAGGGCGTTGGCGGCTGCGATGCGGCCGAATTCAAACGGGGAATCGATCACGGGCGTGAAAAAGTCAAGGGTTTGTATCAGCGCTGTTTCAGCATTCAGCCGGAAAACGCCGGCATCATCAACACCCTCCAGTCCGACGATCAGATCCGGGTGGGGTTTAAGCGGCAGGCTCCCGATAACATCGTCCAGGACCCCTGGACCAAGTTTCGCCGCTCACCCGGATGCCCTTACTTTCTCTGTGAGGGAAATTTCTGTCATGTTTTTTTGGGCCATGGCGTTAATCTCTAAAACAAGGTTTTCGTTCAGACAGTTAACCAATCAAACCAATGAAACCAATCAAACCAATGAAACCAATCTAACCAATCAAACCAATCAAACCAGTATCAAAAACCGGTCCGTCAATACAGGCGTGAAGATATTTTTCCGGTATACCCTTTTGTCTGGTTGCGCAGCCCAGGCACACACCGATGCCGCACGCCATCAGGGTTTCAATGGATATCTGGCATGGGATTTTTTTTCTTTCAGCGATGCGGGCCACGGATTTCAGCATGGGGACCGGGCCGCACGCACAGATCAGGTCCGGCTGTTCAGCTGCCGCTGTTTTTTCAAATAAATCAGTCACAAGGCCTTTGTGCCCGGCACTGCCATCGTCAGTTGACGTTTCCGTGCGGATGCCGAGGGTTAAAAAATCATCAATGCACAGCAGGTCCTCTTTTGATCTTCCGCCTAAAAAGAGGGAAATCTGAGAAGAATCCGGCCTGTGATCTCTAAGAAAGCGTGCTAAAAAAACCATGGGGGCGACGCCGATGCCGCCGGCAATCATAACGATCCGTCGGGCCTTGTCGTTGATTGTAAACCAGTTTCCAAGGGGGCCAAGAATGTTGACACCCTCTCCCGGCCTGAGGTCTGAAAGCCTTTTTGTACATTTGCCAATCACTTTGTAGAGGAGTTCAATGCCGGCGACGCGATTGTTTTCAATGATCAGCCGATGAATGGAAAACGGACGGCGCAGAAGGGGATCAAACCGGTCTGAAAGATAAAGGGAGACAAATTGTCCCGGCCGTGCATCTGAATACCCCTTTCGGCAGTCAATCCCGATCCCGAAGCAATCTGAATTCAGCCTGGTGTTCCATAAAATGGTCGCGTTTTCCTGGATCATTATAAACTGCTCCGGCTTTTTTGTCTTAATGCCATCGTGTCCAAAAGAGCCCGGTGATGGACATTATTCTAATTGATTTACATGATTTTTAAGAGATGTGCAAGCCGAAGCGGTGAAAGTAAAAATATTGGTTTACGCCTGAGATTATGGTTAAGATTAAGATTGGAATTACGATTACGATTAAGATTACGATTACGATTAAGATAGGGATTTGGGCGCTGACCAATGGTTTTAATGACACCCCGGCCGAAGCGAAAGAGTCAGTTATTCTTTAAGCCAATTACCGCAGCAAAGCGGCCGGTGATGCCCTCTTTGCGATAGGAAAAGAAGAGGTCCGTGTGACAGGAGGTGCAGATCCGGCTGATGTGGATGTTTTCAGCAGGCACGCCGGCCGCACAAAGCTGATCAAGACTGATGGCCCAAAAATCAAAGTGATCGCGCTCATCCTTGTATTTCCAGTAGGGTTCAGGAATTTCCCTTTTGAAATGAATGAATTCCCCGCAGCACGGTCCAAGAGAGGGCCCGATCCCGGCAATGATATTTGAAGGATTGCAGCTGAAATCGCTTTTCATCCGGTTGAGGGTGCTTTTGATGATATTCTGCAGACTGCCGCGCCAGCCGGAGTGAATATTGGCAACGACCTTTTGGACAGGATCAAACAGAAAAACAGGCTGGCAGTCGGCGGCCTTGATTGCGAGCATTTTCCCGGGAACATCTGTGATCATGGCGTCCCCTTCTAAAACGACCTTGTCTGGACCGGGACGATCTGTGTCGGCATTTTTAAAAACCAGAACATCAGATCCATGAACCTGGTGGGTGAAAACAAGTTCGTCTTTGTTAAAATATGCTGAGACCTTTGTCTTGTTTTTTTCGACCAGACAGGCATTATCGCCCACATCCAGGCTCACATTCAGGCTCGAAAATGGCGGAGGGCTGGTACCGCCCTTGCGCGTAAAAATGCCGTGGCGGATTTCAGAAAAGGCTGAAAGACCGGGGAATTCATAAATAAAGAGATTGTTTTTCCTTGTGAAATTCCCGGCCTGGGTGCCTGATCCAAATGCAGTCATAGGGGTCTCGTTTTTCGGCTGCTATCAATCACATTCCATTCATTTTTATACATTGAATTCAATATAATAGCAAACATGAATGAAAGTAATACATGAAGATTTAGTTTGGCTTCGGGCCGGTCACATATTTTTGTTATTTGACCCATGTCGTCAGCCTGCTGCCTGAGTCGTTCAAGGGTAGTGAGAAAGGTTGTGATCTGCGCTGTTTTTACCGACTCATTTTGGGACTTGTTTGGCTTGCGCTCCCATCTGGCCCTTATCCGTCCGATCTCTTCCGGCGATGCTTCGAGCAGTTGCCGGCGGTTTTTTTCCGTGGTAAATTTTGTTTGGGAAATGGTTTTTTCAGCCTCTTCCACCAGATCTTGTCTCATCTTAACCGCCGCATCCTTTAGCATGCGTTTACTATTTTCTGTGAGTTCGATTGTTGCACTGTTGAGCTGTGGCGCCATTGCGTCTGTTTTCGCAAAAAACTCCGCCTGTGCGCTCTGCCAGAACATCTGGCTGACGATTTTGACGGTATCTGCCGGGGAGTGTGCGCCGGCAGAAAGCATTTGAATTTTTTTTATGATCTCCGGCAGTAATTTGGACGTCCGTTTAAATAAGGTGTCTCCGGTAGCGACTTTATAGATGATGGCAAGGGCGGCCTGCCAGTCTTGAATATGAAGGATATGAGGCAGGTCATTAAACACACTGCGCAGTGCATCATTATTAAGAAGATGGGACGGTGTGGCGTAATTGGGTGTGCCTCCCAGTTTCGGCTGGGGAATTTTTTCTTTGTCTGATGCGTCAATATTAACGGCTGTTTCCACATCGATCAGGCCGATGCTGTAATCGGCTGCGGATTTTAAAAACCGGGGATAATTGGCAGGGTCTCCTGCCACGAGCAGATTATCGGGCTTGAGATCCCGCATGGCCACTTTTTTCATCCCGAGCCAGGCCAGCAGTTCGAGGATATTGCTTGCAATGCTTTCTACCAGGGGCCTGTTTTGGATAATATTTTTTTCCCGAATGTATTTTCGGATCGTCCCCCGATATTTTTTAACGATCCGGGCATTATGTTTGAATCTGGATTTGAAGAGGGCGTTCAGTTTTTCGACACCTGTCTCGTTCAAAGTCTCCTTGTCAAAGGCAATTTGCCTTCCCGCCAGATGATTCAGAAACCAGCCTTTGAGCTGATATGGCTGTATTGTTTCCGGATCCTGGGTTTGTGCCAGCTCTTTTCTGATGTCGGTTTCGCACGCGGCATATAAATTCTGGATATTATAACACACAGCCCCGCTTTCAAAGCCGTATCGTCCGGTAAACGCCTGGGCATCCCAGATTAGTCCCGGGTTTGTTGTAATTTCATCCACCATTTTCCGGCTTAAATCGTGAAGGCGCTTAACAATATGGCCCAGAAAATAATATTTTGACAAATCCATAAAAAATACAAATGTATCCCCGATTTTGAGATATTCCTGCAGGTCTTTCCTGTTCCCCAGAAGCCTGATATATTTTTCCTCAAGCTTTTCCGGTGTTAGATTGTCTGCCCCGGGATATTCATAAACCCTCTGCAGAATGACGGATATTTTGGGTATGATACATTCTTTTGGGGCCAGTTTGTCGACAATACGTCCTTCTCTTTTGATATTTTCAATATAGGTGTAAAAATCATTTACAGGTGTTGACGGTATTTTAATTACCATATGCACATCATAGATCACATAGAAGCAGTCGCTTTTGCTGCCGCTCTCTTCTCCCAGCGGGCCGATGCTCATTCGTCTTGAAATCCATTCTCCGTCATGCTTTATGCGCAGCTGATACACCTGGGTGGAATTCAGTGCCGGTTTCCCTATTGGCACCCATTCTGAATCTGCATCGCCGGACGCTTTTATCTGAAGCCTGAAAAGGGCAAGAAAAAAATGTACGATCCTCAGGGTGTCTGAGAGATCCTGCATATCCTGATCCCTCTGCGGCGGCATGGCCTCCGATGCGGGGGTGTCCTGTTTCAACGGCGGTTCTTTTTTGATTCTCCATGGCTTTCGTTTTAAACTTCGGATGATGATCAGAGAGACGGGTAAGACTATGATGAAAAGCATCCATGACGAGACTTTATTCCAAAAGACTGCGAGCCGGCTTTTGGTCTCCTCTATTTGGCGGCCGCTGTTATCGGCCATCTTGAATATTTTTCCTTGTCCTTCCGAAATATAGCGAAACAGCATTTTTTGTCCGGTGAGCGTCTCCTGGATGTCTCCGTAAGCAATGAACGCTACTTTTTCCTTTTCAAGGAAAAGGCTGACAGAACCTTCTCTGTAATAAATGAGATGTCCGCCCTCCCAGGTTTCCTCCGAGATAATTGTTGTTCCATTTTTTAAATAAAGAATATCCTTTTCGATAGATTTCTCATAATTTAGAAACAGAAATCCCATTATCACAATGAGCATCAGGACAAGAAATAATATGCTTTTTTTTATCATGTTGAGGGAGCTTTGGTCACTTTAACCCACAAAAAGGGCAGGGGGTGGGGGAAGAATTCATATCAATACGATAATGAACACATAAATATACCTGTTTTTTTAGGGTATTGTCAATGAAATTCGACGTTTCCAGAGCAATACCGCCATGCTGTTCCTGCCGGGTGGGCTGTCTCCTGACCTATACATAATTTACATTCACCTTTACATTTATATTTACTTGAGTATGTCACCGTGATATAAATACCCAGATTTCATATCCGTGCCCGTAATCGTAATCATAACCTTAATCGAAAGACAATTTTGATCATAAAAGAGAATTGCCATATGAAACCTTTGCAGACCCCCAACCTGACCCAAAAGCAGCAGCAGTTTTTCAGTTATCTGGAGAAAGAGATCGCCCGTACCGGGAGAGCACCCAGCCTGCGCCGGGCTGCTGCAGAAATGGGAGTGAGTCATGCAGCTATATCCCAATTGATAAAAACACTTGAACAAAAAGGACTTGTCCGGCGTGACGGGCGTTATAGCCGCACGGTCTTCCTTCTGAATCGTACCCGGGAGACAGCAGGTGCCATGCGTTGGTTGGAAATTCCGGTTATTGGAAACATTGCTGCCGGCCTGCCGTTATATGCACAGCAGGAGTGGGGCGGCAGCCTTGTGGTTGATGCATCCATGTATCAGGGGGATAATTTGTTTGCACTCAAGGTAGAAGGGGATTCTATGAAGGACGCGGCCATCCTGGATGGAGATCTGGTCATTTGCGAGCCCCGCCAGTTCGCGGAAAATGGCGAGATCATTGTCGCCCTCATCCATCAGGAGGAAGCAACGGTTAAACGCTTTTTCCGGCGGAAAAACAGGATTGAACTCCATCCTGAAAATCCAGCCTTTGACGTCATGACCTACAGGTTTAATGAGGTTCTGGTCCAGGGAAAAGTCATTGGCGTTCAGAGAGGGCTTTAAGAGCGAATATCGAACATTTTAAGAGCGAATATCGAATAACGAAGGGAGGTACGCCTGCGGCGTATCAATTACATTTAAATTGACGGAGCGAAGCGACTCATTCCTTCGACATTCGACATTCAGTATTCGACATTCGAAATTCTTTTTTTGTTCTCGACATTGGATATTCTCTTTTTGCTTTCGACATTCGGCGTTCGGGGAATATGCAGCAGCAGTTTGATTATCATTATTCTGATGATCAGCTCGACGAGTGGGTCAAAGAAAAAATCGATCCCATGAGCTGTCAGACAAGGAAAGGCGTTATTTTTTTTAATAATCATGTCCGGGCCCAGGCCACGGAAAATGCTCTGCAAATGACACGGCTGCTCACCCGGCACGGGCTGAAGGTGGTGTGATGAAGGAGCGGTCCATTATTCATTTAAACGTGGCTGACTTTGCCGTTGCAGTGGAACGGCAGGTGGACAGCCGGCTGCGAAAATGCCCGGTCATTATAGCCCCTGAAGGCGCTGCACGGGCGACTGTGTATGATATGAGCGAGGAGGCCTATCAGCAAGGGGTGCGCAAAGGAATGGCTTTGAGACGGGCCCTGCGTTTCTGCAGGGATGCGGCAGTGCTGCCGCCGCATACGGACCGGTATGAGCGTGCCACGGCAGAATTTTTTAAACGCGCTTTGCCCTATTCACCATTGATAGAAGCCGCTGACCAGAATGGCCATTTGTTTGTGGATGTTACCGGAACAGGAAAGCTGCTGGGTCCGCCTCAGGATGTGGCCTGGCGGATTTGTAAGAATGTGCGTGCGGATATGGGTTTTGATCCTATCTGGGCGCTGGCCGTCAATAAGCTGGTCGCTAAGGTGGCGACCCGTCTGGTCAAACCCTTTGGCGAGTATATTGTCAGGCCGGGTGATGAAGAAAGTTTTCTTAGACCGCTTCCGATCTATCTTATTCCAGGTATTGAAGCAGGCGATTTGAAACGGTTTTGGGAATTCAACCTGACCCGTGCAGGCCAAGTGGCTGTTTTGACCATGGACCAGCTGGATGTTTTGTTCAACACGCGCAGCCGGGCCCTGTATGATGCGGTGCGCGGAATTGACCCGTCGCTGGTGACGCCTGCCTGGCAGAGGCGGCCGAAGATGCGCTTTGATCACGGGTTTGGCAATGATACCAATTGTGTATCATCAGTGGAAGGCGTATTGTACCAGCTCATAGAGCAGGCAGGCGCGGATTTGCGTGGGCAGCGGCTTGCAGCCAGACGGGTTGGCGTCATTCTTGATTATTCTGATGGGAAGCGGATTGTTCGCCAGGCGGCAGTCAATCCCGGTACAGCCAATGATTTTGATCTTTTTGTTTCAGCAAAACTTGCCCTGAAACGCGCCTGGACCCGCCGTGTCCGGATCCGGCATCTTGCCTTGATTTGCGATCGCCTTATTCCTCCGCCGGCACAGCTGGAACTCTTTGCCGAATTTAAAGCGGAAAATAAAAAAAAAGAGCATCTCATGACCGCTCTTGACACGATTCGCCGGCGGTTCGGCCGAAAGGCAATCCAGGTGGGGCGCACACTTTTAAAGGCTGCGGGATGATTCCCCTGACGGTTCGCTCTCATTATTCGCTCATGTGGGGAACCTGTTCCCCTGAGCAGATTTGCCTGGCCGCAAAGGCGCTGGGGTATACCCGCCTGGCCATCACCGATACGGACAATCTTTACGGCCTGTGGCATTTTCTAAAAGCCTGCCGGAGAACCGGGATAACACCTGTTGTAGGCGCAGAATTAACAGATCCCAATTCCAGCTGTCGTGTTGTCTGTTTGGTCGAAAACAATACCGGCTATCGCAATCTTTGCCGTTTGATCACCCGCCGTCATTCAGATAATCCGTTTGATTTAAGGTCCGATCTTTTTGCCTATACCAAGGGTCTCGTCATTCTTACCCGGGCCCCTGAACTTTTGAAGGCCCTGGCCGGAGCCGGGGCAGTCACGGCAGCGGCGCTGCCTCGAAGGCCCAGCAGTGCGTCATTCCGGCTGAGACAGGTTGCCCGGCAGCTTGGCGTGCCGGCGGTTGCCACGCCCGGGAGTTTTTTTCTTGATCCGGGGGATGTTGACGTCCATCGTCTGCTGAGGGCAATTGACCTGAATACGTCTTTCTCCCGATTGACCGCAAATGATATTGCCCCTGCTGATGCCTGGCTGGCCCCTTCCGCCCGATATGCCGAACGGTTTGCGCCATGGCCGGATGCCATCAGGGCGACAGAGGCCATCGCTGAAAGGCTGACATTTACCGGGCCGCGTTTCGGGCTTGTCATGCCGCCGTGGACCGGTGATAATGGCTGTACCGCTCAAGAAGCCCTGCGGGTCGCGGCCTATAAAGGCGCGCGTCGTCGTTACGGAAATGACCTTTCTGAAACAGTGGTTGATCGTCTTGAACATGAGCTCGCTGTTATTGAAAAGAAATTTTTTTCATCCTATTTTCTTGTGGTTCAGGACATTGTGGCGCGCAGCCCCCGGATTTGCGGACGCGGCAGCGGCGCAGCCTCCCTTGTGGCGTACTGTCTCGGGATCACCAATGTCTGCCCGATCAAACACAATCTCTATTTTGAGCGTTTTTTGAATCCAGGCCGTTCAGATCCGCCGGATATCGATGTGGATTTTGCCTGGGATGAGCGCGACGACGTGCTTGATTCTGTTTTCCGGCAGTACAGGGGACATGCCGCCATGGTCTGCAATCATGTTGCTTTTCAGCCGCGCATGGCTATCCGGGA
>JAUXCK010000158.1 GCA_030618925.1 Desulfobacteraceae bacterium | reverse complement strand
GGTTTATCCATGGAAAAGATTATGGATATTGGAATCCAAATTGCAAACGCCCTTGATTATGCGCACGGGCAGGGTGTTATCCACCGGGATATCAAGCCCCCCAATATCATCGTCACCCCCGAAGGTCAGGCAAAGATCACTGATTTTGGTATTGCCCGTCTTGAAGATTCGAATGCAACCCAGCTGACGCAGGCAGGGGACATCCTTGGAACACCCGCCTATATGTCTCCTGAACAGGTCAATGGAACAGCGACTGACGGCCGCTCGGACCTTTATTCTTTGGGCGTCATCCTTTATGAATTGTGCACAGGGGAAAAACCCTTTGTCGGGGGGAATCTTTCGGCCGTTTTCCTGGCAATCATGCAGGAAACGCCTGTGACCCCGCTGAAGGTGAACCCTTCCGTCCCCCCCCCTCTCTCCCGGCTGATCATGAAAAGCCTAAGCAAAAAGCCGGATGATCGCTTTCAGACAGGCGAATCCATTAAGGAAGCGCTCACGGCTTGCCTTGAAACCATCAAATCAAAAGAGGCGCCCGCATCAGTTTCTTCAAAAAGACTATGGAAAAGGATCGGCGTTCTTGGTATAATACTTCTGGTTGCTGTCTTTCTAATGGTTTTCACTCCCCGAATGATACCGGAAGATCTTTTGAAAACAGATAAAATCATAAAACCATCCGAAGATGTCATGCCGCAGGAAAAGCCCAAGCCTGTTTTCCCCCAACAACAATCCATATTAAATGTGAAGAGCGAACCGGCGGGTCCCCGTGGATTAGAAAGCAGCTTAACGTAAAAGCGTGCAGGACCGGTTTTTTAGAAACAGAGTAAAAATCTTCTTTAATTTATCTGATTAATGGTTTATGTAACACTTTGACCTTTACGATGATCTGACCGTTTCAATCTTTACCGCTTATCAGTTTAATCTTTTTATAACTTTTTATAACATAGCCTTACTTAAGAAGAAGGATTTTGAGTGGTGACAAACACGAGATTGCCCACTTTACTGCCGTATATTGAGAAAGGCGGCGCCAGGTTCTGCTTAAACTTTGCCCTGGACAAACAGGATTCTCCGGAATTAAGGGGGGCATTTCATCCATTTGTCGTCATCGATGAATCAGATCCGCTGTCACGTCTTTTGGAGGCGAATTTCCTGACAGATGCCGGCAGCGAAATCAAGCAGGCATTCATGTTGGTGCAAAAAAGCCACTATCATCTGCAAGAAGATGAATTAAGACCGCTGAACAACAAAGATATTGATCAATACTGGCAGCAGGCGTTTACATTCTATGCCAAAGAAAGCCAGGCAAATCCAATTCATATTCTGGCAGATCAGGTGGGAGATGGCGGCCTCCTATTGCCCTTCCAGTCTTTGTTTTACTGTAAATTCAGAAAGATATATTTTCATCCCCCATGCGCGAAATGCGGGCTGCCGCTCCAGCAGTGCCATGACGACGAAATACTCCTGGGGTTGGCGCTCCAGCCGTTCACAACTTCTCTAAAACGCTATCTGTTTTGTCCGTCATGTTTTACATCACAGGGAAATTCCGATTTTTATGTTTCCACCCTTGAGGCATCAGATTCAGCCCTGGTTAAGGACCAAAGGGGGTTGATAAAAGAGTTCGACAGGTTAAAAGAAAACAAAGCATTAGAGGACAGGTTTCCGTGCATCGGCTGTCCTAAACACCAGGAATGTTACGGGTCCGATGATCTGGTTCTATCAAACATCATCCCTTTTTCGTTTTATCCGTTTTATATGCTTGTTTTTGATGCTGCTTCAGTCAATGCACTTGATTTTCTGGCACTGATTTCAGGTGCGTCATTTAAAGATCTTGAGGATCACCTGGTCATAAAACATGCCCAAGGCAGATTAAGGTGCCTGAGACGCATGAAGGCGGACTATCCAACCCCGGTCCATTTTTTTTCTGAAAAAGAAAGTAAGCGGTTTTTGGAAATTTTATATTTAAAGCTCACTTTTCTGGGCGACCTCATGACCGCCATTATCCCCCATTTGAAAAATCAATTCTATCCGGGCCCCGGGATATCAATTGACCGGTTCTGGATAAAGCTCTCCGGCCAGACAGGTCTGCTTCCCTGTTTCTGGAATTTTAAACTTATGCATGCAGGTGTCGGCCGTGTTGAAGAGAACATGTCCGCACGCCCGGAGACATTCCCGGTATCGGGTCTCTATTATGTGGGCATCATCTGGTTTTATACGCTGCTGGTGAATAAAACCCGGGACATCAGAGAAATTTATGCCCTGATTAACCAGATGACGGAAAAAATAGATGTTCACGCGGACATGTCTTTATCACACCTTTTGAGCAGTGAAGCCGCCCATGCCTTTTCTCCTGAAAACATTTACTGGACACCGGATACCGCATCTGTCCATGGGGTCTGGGACACCATGTGGGAGGAGGCCCTGGGCCTGGGATGGACGTTAATCACTGCGGGCCTGGGGCATGCGCCGGAGTGGTCGAACCATGGGTTTCAAACAGATCTGGAATCATTGAGGCATAACGTCAGGGCGGGTTTATTCCAGGAGGTGCCTTCAGCAGAAGAGTCCTCAATCAATGAGGCCTCATCGCTTGAGGTTGAAGATATACTCAAAAACGATCGGGAGATTCATGAGATCCTTTTAAAGATTGCGAATAAGTGGCGCACTTCAATTGATTTGTCATCCCATCGCTCTGAAGACGACCGTATTTCAAAAGTGCAGGATGAAGACGAAATCGGGGCTGAGACTGTGCTCCTCAGGCCTGAAGAGATCGGTATGCCGGCGGGCCAGCTCCCTTACAAAGAACCCATGGCAGAACCAGAGGAAGATGACATTCTGACCGAGACAGTGGTCATCCGGCCTGGAGAGATCGGCCCCCCGAAAGAAATGGCGCCTGCGGCAGCACAGGCGGCAGAAAATGACATGCTGGACCAGACGGTGATCCTGCGGCCCGGGAAAGCCGGAATGCCGGAAGAGAAAGCAACTGCCGGAGAATCTGTGACCGTGCCCGGGGAAGCGGATGATATCATGGATGAGACGGTCATTATCCGGCCTGAAAGAACGGGTAAACAGGAGGAGAGAGCACTTGATAGAGGGGCGGCGGCAACGCCTCAAGAAGAGGATATCCTGGATGAAACCGTGATCATTCGTCCGGGCAGGACAGGGCATTTAAACAAGAAAAAATCTCAGAGCTCAATGCAGGAGGATATCGCAGATCCAGGGATTTCGGACGAAAAACTGGATGATGATTTTCTGGAACAAACCATTATCCAGAAACCGGATAAAAATAAAAAATAAATGGGGTCCCGCATAGGGGGACTCAATTCAGACCAAAAGAGGACAGCCCTTATTCATGACAGCAACAAAAAAAATGGCATCTGATCTCCGTGAGATATATGCTTCCGGCCCATTGAGCGCAGAGGGGGCAGTTGAAGAATTCCTGGACCGGCAAGTGGTTGATCTGCCGGCGGATGATCGGCTTCTGCTGGTCAATAAACTTTGTGCAGAGTTTGGTGATGTGCCTGAGGGTATGCAGGGGGCACAACTCGATGAGCAGGCGTCTGCTAAACTCCTGTCACTGATATTAGGGAGAGAGATTACAGTATCAGAAACGTCATCAGAAGATATTATGAAGCGGGCGGCGGAATCATTTGAAACAATTTTTGGATCGCTCAATGATCTTGTTCGAATTATGAATATTAATCTTTTGGGTGATGCTCAAAGTGACGAAACCATCAGGGCCGTCATTGGTTCCCATCTTGAAGGAGATGATCGCCTGACATCCCTCGAGGAATATATCGAGAGGATTAAAAAAACATTCCTGGTGATACAAAAAGCATTCAAGAACGCAGCTCTTTTTGTCATCAAGAACATTTTGAATGAAATGGATCCAGTGCAAATTTCAGCAGATACTAACACAGGTCTTAAAATAGGCCCGCTCCGAAAGGCCGATCTTTTTGAGATAATTTCAGAAAAACATCATATGGTAAGCAAATGGCTTGAAACAGGCCGATGTACTGAGGAGCTATTAAGGGAATTTGAAAAAAATTGTCAGAAATTCAGCAAGGAGGTCACCAAGTGAAACCATATTTCAAGGTAGTTGGGCTGTTGTTTGTCATTTTGTTTATATTTTCATGTGCTTCAAAACCACCGGTACCGCCGGACACCTGGCCGTATGAAAAAGATGCGGTTCATTTTCGGATCAATGCAGATGCGCAGCTGAACTTTCAGGATGGAATGCCGCACACCCTGCTGCTTTGTGTATACCAGCTCAGAGACCCGAATGTGTTTAATCAGCTTAGTGAAAATGAACAGGGCTTATATAAACTGATGGAGTGCGGGATTTTCAATGCCAGTGTCGTCAGTTCAAAAAGACTGATCATTCATCCGGGGACGGTTTCCACATTTATACTGGACCGGGCTGAAAATGCCAAGTTTATCGCTGTTGTAAGCGGTTATTATACACTTCACAAGGAAAATATCATCAGGTTGTTTGAAGTCCCGGTGGTCAGAGAAAGAGAAGGCCTTAAAATCACCAAGGTGTCAAAACCGGGAATGTTAAATGTCGAGCTTACCCTGGGCCCAAAACAAATTGTCAACGTGAAGGAAATATCGAAAAATGAATAAACAGCTGTTCTGGCATCAAGGACTTTTTTTACAGCCCCAGCATTTCCAGAGAGAGAATCTTTTTTTTCAATCTCTCCTGGCTCCTTTTCATAAGTTTTTGCAGCCTTTTTTTTGGGGGACAGGGGATATTGAGATCCAACAATCCGAACTGAATAACTTCTCGTTCCGGCTTTTAAAAGGAGAATTTTTATTTCCGGATAATACGCATGTGGTTTATCCGGGAAATGCCCTTGTTGAACCCCGCACATTTAATGATGCATGGGTCGAAGGGGGAAAACCATTTACGGTTTTTGTGGGGATTAAAAAGCTGAGCGAGGTTTCCGAAAATGTGACGGTTCTTGCAAAAATGGAAAATTTTCAGGATGTGTCCACACGGTTTGTGACAGCTGAAAATCCTGAAGAAGTGCCTGACCTCTACCAGGGGGGGACAACCGCGCAGGTGAAAAATCTTTTGTACCTGATGAAAATTTTCTGGGAGACGGAAAAGGATCAGCTGGGCGATTATACGCTGATCCCTATCGCTCAAATTGAAAGAAGCGGTGAGGGGGTCAGACTCTCCGAACAATTCGTACCCCCCTGTCTGGCAATTTCAAGTTCAGAACTTTTGCAGAAACTGATCAAGGAGGTTTTCGACCAGATTTCATCACGGGGGCATCAACTCGAGTCATATAAACGCGAGAGAGGCATTCATTCAGCTGAATTCGGCGCAAGGGATATGGTCTATCTGCTGGCCTTAAGAACCATCGGCCGGTATGTGCCGGTCCTTTCGCATTTAACCGAATCGGGTCAGATGCATCCCTGGAATGTCTATGCTGTTTTAAGACAGTTGATCGGTGAACTATCATCATTTTCAGGGCAGGTGAACATGACAGGTGAACTGGAAGATGGAACCCGTCTTCTTGCAGACTATGATCATCAAAACCTGTGGGACTGTTTTTCGTCTGCCCAGGCGGTGATAACGCGGCTTTTGGATGAGATAACGGCCGGCCCGGAATATGTGATTCCACTCAATTATGACGGCACCTATTATATTGGAGAATTACCCCCGGCGGTTTTTGAGGGGAGGAACCGGTTCTATCTGACATTTGAAACCGATGAAGACCCGCAGGCAATGCTTCAATCCATGGAATCATTTGCCAAATTAGGTTCAAGAGAATCATTGCCCCTTCTTATCGCTCGATCGCTTCCCGGGATAAAGCTGGAGCATCTTCCCACACCGCCCCAAGAATTGCCGCGACGGGCCGGTTCACTTTATTTTCAGATCGACCACCACAGTGATCACTGGGCCCAGGTGCAGGAGGGGCATAATGTTGCACTATTCTGGGATACGGCGCCGGCGGATTTGAAGGTGGCGTTAATGATTGTCGGGAAAAGCTAACTTGTGTCCATCCATAAATGGCTATTTTTCCCGATTTCTGTGTTGGGCTCAAATTTTAACTCTCAAAATACGACAATGTATTCCTCGGGTTAAAATTTTCGCCCGCCTTGAACTCAGAAAAAATTTCTTATCTATGGAAGGACACTAACTTATGGCCATTCAGAGATGGGAGTTTCTCATTTATGGATGGGCATCAACCTACAGGGTGCGATGATGCGCTTAACTGAATGTTTCATGGGACTTTTTGTTTATATCGTCTATTTTTCAAGGTCAGCCGCCAAAAGGCAGCCCTCTTTAGAGCAGGTACGAACCGATATTAAAGGGGTAATGAACAACAGTGAGGGCAAGTTTGAAACAAGCAATTTCAGTCAGGAAGATTATGACATGGCACGGTTTGCTGTTTGTGCCTGAGCGGATGCAGCATAGGCATGGAAACGTTCGGCGCATCGGCCCCGTTAAAAGCGCTGCAACAGAAATTCGGTTTCACAGTCGAGCATGTTGTAGGCGAAGCTGCAACCGCAGTTGCGGCCTTTGACGAAAATAAGCAACTCCCCGTGAGTATCCTTGT
>JAUXCK010000264.1 GCA_030618925.1 Desulfobacteraceae bacterium | reverse complement strand
TTGATCTCGTCCCGGTACTCCGGCTCTTTGGCCAGATCAAACAGCTCGTCCTCAAAGAGAAAAAAAATGTTTTGATGATGATCAAGAAGCCCCTTTTGGGCATACCGCCGGCCAATCGCAAGAGAAATCTGCTTCAGGGCATACAGAATCTGATCCAGCGTAAACCGCTGGTTTTCACGAAAAAGGTAGTACGCCTGGGCCATCTTAAGCACCCAGCGAAGGATACGGATCTTGATAAAAGATCCCCCGGCCTGCTGCAGTGCTTCAATGATTTCGGTTTGGAATTGTTCCCGAGTCGTCCGTTTCTCATCTTCCTCGGCCACAGGATCGTGCAGGGACGCCCCCCCCACAAGACCGCACATCAAATCAATGATCATCTCCGGCCGCTCCTCCCAGCGATCGGCAATCATTTCCCGGGCTGAGCCTCGATGGGGGTATTTTCTGACGAACCTGTTAAACAGTTTAGAAAATTCATCTTCCGGATGTGCGTTGATATAAGCCATTGCCTGCGAAGCCCCATTTTCACTGAGGATGAGGTCCTCCAGGGCAGAACCGGTGACTGCGGCGGCAAGCCCGTGAATATCTTTGTTGGTCTCTAAAGTGAAGCTGCCGGGCAGGCCGCTCATGAGTTGGTTGGCCTTTTGGGCGGCTTCTTTTGAAATCCACTTTTCGAGCAGTTTTTCCAGGGTTTGAGTTAAAAGGGGACCCCAGGCCGCCTGGCCCGCCCTCAGGAGCACAAAATGATAATCCCCTTTTTCCTTCCATGTGGTAAACAGATCGAGCAGATCATCCACCGACATAGCAGAAAGGTCCATATCGGCCAATTCCTGAAACGCCTTACCGGTGTCGACCTGCCATTCATTCATGGCGATATGGTTTTTGGTGATGGCGTCTGTGGGGCTTCGCCGGTAGAACGGGGTCAATTTAAATATAAAGACCAGAATTTTTCCCAGGCGTGCGGGCAGATTGTCGAAGCGCTCCTGGTCCTTCTTGCACAAATAAGCCCGGATGCTGGGCAAGCGGGATGAGGGGGGCACGCCGCTCATGACATCCAGCCAGTATTCAGGGCTTACGTATGCAAAGCCTTTATGAAAGCGGAACTTGTTGTGGACCTTTTTGGATGGCGGGAGTGAGATATTGGATATCCAGTGCCTTAGAAGGCAGTAGGAGAGCGGTGTATAAGCGTCGGCCCAGTACTCATCACCGAACCGGCGTGTCCAGATGGTGGGGTCGCTCGAAAAATCGGTCAGATGCTCTGGCTTTGAATAACGCGTCATAGAGAAACTCCTTTCCAATTCAAAATTCGTTTCCGGAGCCAAAAACCAGCTTTGCTGCTTATCCTTTGAGATCAGGCCACACCATAGCCTTATTTATATGTCTTTTCAATCTTTTTTATTTCTTATCCGCATGGGGTAGCACGCATCTGATTTGCTGTCTTCTCCTTCATCTGAAGGCAAAAAGGCAGTGCCGATACCCGGCACTGCCTTTTGGTTTTATAAGAATCGGATGCTGCATGAAGGCGCTGAGCCCGTGCTGTCCACCGCATTCGCCGCATCATTAGTGATCGTGGTCGCCTGCTGCCTCCTTTGATGCATCGATTGCAGATTTTATGATGCAATAGGTCATGCCAAGGCCAACAATGGTCAGCGCATACCACAGGCCGCCCATGAAAACCAGATGGCCCAAATCCCATACCCATTCAAAAACAAATGGAAACATTATCCCCTCCTTAAACCGGCTTACGGCTCAATCGGATTCAATTCTTGTTCCTGTGGAAAAATCGGCAGATACCTGTATGAAATCATGACAACAATGACGCCAAAGGCAACCGGCAAAATAGTGGTCGCCACCTCCGGCCATGTGGGCATATAGAGCTGCCAGGAATCAAATGGAATAGACGGCACTGCCATGGTTTGCAGAATCATGACCCATCTGTTCAGGCAAACCCCGATACAGCCAAGAATGACAGCCGTCCAGATCAAGGTCGAACTGCTGCGCCCCTTTTTTGTCACAAGGATCAGGGCAGGCAGAATACCGCACACCCCGATCTCCGCCACCAGAATCCAGATGCCGTAAAACGCATTGTTGCTGTAGAAATCCATCAGGGTGTGGCCTTGCGACGGAAGCGTCACAGCGGCCCAGTACCAGGTATCGGCAATTTTGGCAATGATATAGGTCAGAATCATCCAGCCGGATATTTTCGCCAAAAGGTCATATACATTGTCCTTGATCAGTCTTTTCCCGGTTATTTTTTCTGTCAGTTTGGCCAGGAAAATAGTAAAACAGGGGCCATATGCGGCGGCTGACCATGTAAAAAGGAAAAAAGTCCACGGCCAAATAAAAAGATGCTCCCTGAACGCAAATGGCCGTCCGAACATGACGCCGGCAACACCCCCCAAAGATCCCTGATGGAAGCAGGAAAGGAATACACCGGTGGCAGCAAAAACAGCCATGACCTCGTGCATGTTATGGCTTAAATGATGAAAAAAAGGAACTTTGTCTATCTGACGATTTTCAAGCACCAGTGGAATATATTCAATGATCAGGACAACAAGGTAGGCGGAAAGGCAGAACGCCACTTCCGTCAGCATGGAGTGAACATTGGCATGCCAGAAAATGTGCCATGCCCGGGTCAGCGGCTGCCCCACGTCAATGGCCAGAATTAAAAGGGCTGAAATGTAGCAGATCACCCCGATGGTGACTGCAAAATTGATGATATTTTTAATTTCATCCTTTCCCACAATATATCTCAGGAATCCGGTAAAGAATGCCCCGCCCCCCAATGCGATGACAGCAAGGTCCGCCCATATCCACAGGGCAAACCCGTAGTAGTCGTTCATGCCTGTCACATGAAGGCCTTTTATCCAGATCAGCAGGATGGCATAGACTCCCCACAGGAGGACAACTCCTGCCACAGCAAGACCGCCTAAAAATTGCGGCAGCGGGCAGCGTTTAACGCCTTTTGGTATTAATGCAGAATCCATAGATGATGCGCTCCCAAATAATCAAATTAGTCGATTTATTAAAACGTCATTGTTCCCTGTTTACCACAGACTGACCGAAAATCCGTTCCCCACTAATGATGTCCCCCGACCTTTCCTGTTTCTTCATGGGGGTGGTAGTTGTCGGCCAACCGCCTGACCCACTCATGACTGGAAACATAATACACCTTCGGGTTGGTCCCGAGCCTTTCCAGCAGACGGAAAGCATGAGGATCTTCTTTCAATTTATACACAGCATGTTCTTTATTCGTCAAATCTCCGAACGTAATGGCACCGGCCGGGCAGGCCTGTGTGCAGGCGGTTTGATAATCCCCCTCGTCAAGCTCCCGTTGTCCTCTGACATAGACCTTTTCCAGCGCCAGTTGATACCTGTGAAAACAGAAAGTGCACTTTTCAACAACCCCCCGCATGCGTGGAGACACATTCGGGCTCAGGTATTTTTCCATCCCTTCCGGCCAGACCGGATCCCACCAGTTAAAATACCTGGCGTGATAGGGGCAGGCCGCCATGCAGTACCGGCATCCAAAACACCGGGTGGGAATCTGACTCACAATCCCTGTGTCGACATCATAGTCTGTCGCAACGACAGGGCAGACCGTTACACACGGCGAATGACCGTTATGGCCTTCACAATGCATGCAGGGCCGGGGCAGATAGCAGATTTCCATATCCGGAAACGGTTTCCCGTTTGTTAACTTGTACACCTTCATCCATGTGATGCTGAGAAGTTTATCGGTCTCATCTTTCTTGAACGACACATTGTTTTCCGCCATACATGCCACCATGCAGGCGCCGCATCCCGTGCACTTGTCCAGGTCGATCACCATTCCAAATTTCTTATTTTTCCTGTGTCCCTGTTTCATCAGAACCTCTTACAATTAATTAAGCCCTGGTCAGATTTGCCCGTATGCCCCAGGCAACGTCCATTCCAGAAGCAGGATCTTCAACCGGACCGATGAGTTCATTAAAATTAATGCCTTTGTCTGCCAGATATTTATCATAGGCGGTATGGCCGAGTCCTCTCGGGAATGATACCACACCCGGCCGGATACCCTCTGTCAGGTAAATTTTAACTTTTTTCTCACCCCTGGGTGTCCTCAACTTTGCATATCCGCCCTCCGGCAGCCCGTATTCCGAAGCTGTCGCCGGATTGATCTCGATAAGGATATCATTGTCTTTCAAAACGGTCTCAGGGACCGTTTTTACCAGAAACGGGGGAGACCCGATAAAACCGGCGGCAAGTCTCATGGAATCGTTCGGGATCAGCAAAAGCGGAAAAGATTTTTCATCCCCCTCAGGCTTTACCTGAATCACGCTGTCAGTTACCGGGAACTCAAATTTTCCTGAAGCAGATGTGAAACCGACGGTCCTGTGAGTACCCGGCAGATATCCCCGCCGAATAAGGTAATTCCACCTGCTGCCCAGCGCCTGTTTCAGGCAGGCGGTATAGCTTCCCCATCGAAATGAGGCCGCCATGCTGCCCCCCATCTCTTTTGCCATGTCTATGATCACATCCCCTGTATTTCTGGTGTTGAGTTGAGGATCCACCACCGGCCTGGCAAGGCCCATAAGAGGCCTTGTCAAACCCGCTGTCACATGCACATCTTCATACCGCTCAAGATAGCAATGATTGGGAAGGATCAGGTCTGATAATTGCGCGGTTTCGTCCATATAAGTGGAGAAACTGACCTTAAAAGGGATCTTCTCAAATGCGTTTCGAACAATACGGGTGTCGGGCATGGTGTAACAGGGGTTGGCATTCACGACAAACAGAATATTTATCACAGGTCCGGTTCCCGCAACAATCGCTTCCGGCAGCTTGTTTAGAAGATATTTGGTATCCG
>JAUXCK010000244.1 GCA_030618925.1 Desulfobacteraceae bacterium | reverse complement strand
GCAAAAAGAGAATCAACTTTCAGCAAGAGAAGACAATATCTTTCTTCCTGAAAATCAGGACACCATCACGGTGAAACGAACGGGCCGAAAAAAAATGATTAAAGGCCACGCCTGTATTGCCATCGAATACACAAAAACCCTTCCTGAATCCACGGAAAAGGGCATTGTCTGGTTAGACGAAGCCACCGGCGTTCCGTACAAACTGACGGCCAATCCGAAAAAACTGCCGGACATCAAAAAGATCAACATTAAAAATGCATATGTAGAACTTGACTACACCTGTTCAGAGGACGGCAAATGGGTTCTGGAAACATTGACATTTACGGCAAAAGTTGAGCTCAAATTTTTTGTTTTCTTTACTTACAAAGGCAACTACCAGGTGGTCAGTGCCTTTAAAGATTATAAACGAATGGATTTCAAACGATAACCCTTATTCTCTTCCAAATCCAGATCTTAATTCCTGTCTTAATCTTAATCGTAATCTCAGGCATAAACCAATATTTTTAATTGGACCCGTTGGCACCAAAGCAGTTGCGGAAGAAAATACGGTGTGCTACAGACTCTCAGGTGAAAAAGGAATAACAATGATCTCACTTGGTATGGAATTCAGCACTCAATCCGTTAAACTGATCGCCCTTGATATTAATACCGGGCAGGCCGTTTATTCACATGGTTTTGATTATGATACCACCTTTCCGGAATATGACACCAGGGGCGGTGTCCTCGATTCAGGAAATGCTGACATCCGGCACACATCTCCCTTCATGCTGATGGAAGCCCTTGATTTTGCCTTTCACAAATTAACGGGTGACGGGATCGATCTTTCCCGGGTCAAGGCGGTAAAAATCGATGCCATGCAGCACTGCTCGGTTTACTGCAATGATGACTTTGAAAAAAGAATCCAGCAGCTGAACCCCGGGCATTCGATTCTTGATCAGCTCAAATCAACCCTCACCAGAAAGACTTCTCCCATCTGGGAAGACCGGAGCCCGGTAGAAGAAGCACGGTATCTGACCGACACGCTGAAAAAGGAGAAGGGAATTGAAAACATCACCGGGAACAGATGTGAACTGCGATTCCCGGCTGCCCAGATATTGAAATGGGCCAAACAGTCGCCCCGGGCGTATGCCGATACCTGCCGGATTTTTCTTCTCAGTGCATTTATGACGTCAATCCTGTCAGGGAAAATTGCACCTGTTGATACAGGTGATGGATGGGGGTCCAATCTAAACCATCTCGATATTCATGCCCCGGGCTGGAGCAGCCATGTCCTGAACGCCATGGACCGTTATCTGAAAAACTTTCATGTTTTCAGCCCCATTGAAAAAAAACTGGGGAAAATTGACCATTATGATGCCATTGTCGGCGGCCTTAATCCGTATTTTATAGAAAAATACAATATGACCCCCGAAACCATTGTGCTGGCTGGAACCGGCGACAACCCGGCGACACTGCTGGGGTGCGGCGGGCAGATCACCATTTCCCTGGGAAGCAGTTATACGGTAAACGGGGTCATCAAAAAAATCACCCCTTCTGCAGCCGGTGAATATAATATATTCGGGTACACCAAAGGGAAGGCCATGGCATTGTCTGTTTTCACAAACGGCGGAAAACTGCACGAGCACTTTCTCAATAAATACGGTATTGGGTCCCATGGCGGCCCAAACCAAAAAGAAGGCCAAAAAGAAAACCAAATAGAAAATTGGACAGCCTATGCTGAAACAGCCGGAAAATCTATATTGTCTGAAAATGAGAAGCTCATGCTTCCCTATCTGATGGATGAGTCCCTGCCGCTAAAGACAAAGGGCATTTTCCGTGATGGATTTTCCAGAAATGATGCGGACATAAATATCAGGGCCCTTCATATCTCACAGGTGCTGTCCTTAAAACTGCACTCAACCCATCTGGACAATGTCGACACCATATGTGTTGTGGGGGGCGGTGCAGCAAATAAATTCATGGTGCACCTTATTGCAAATTTTTTTCAGGCCACCACATATACCATAAAAAATGCCGGGTATGCCGCGCCCTGGGGTTGCGCCATAAGCGGCGCAAAAGTGCTGCTGGGGATCTCCTATAAAGAAGCGGCTGAGCGGTATGTCCAAAAAGATGAGAACTCCCTGCTGCAGCCCCTGAAACACAATACCCAGAAGGTAAACACGCTGCTTGCAAGATATGCAGCCCTTGAAAAAAGGGAAAAATGATATGAAACTGTCTTTAACGGTCTCAACATGAACACAAAAAAACATACAATTGCCCTGTCCACAGGAGAACGCCTGACGGCTGATGAAGGACAGACGGTTCTGCAGGCCCTTACCGATTTTGGTATTCCGCTTCGTTCTGACTGCGGTGGAAAAGGTATCTGCGGAAAATGTCTGGTGCAGGTCAACCCGCCTGATGGGAAAGAGGCAGTAGAGGGTTCTGAGGCGCCATTGCTCCACAAGGCCTGCAAGCTTATTGTGGGAAAAGAGTTGAATCTGACGATTCCGGAGACCAGCATTGCCCGGGCCGAGGTCATTTCAAAACCCGTTTTCAGGTCAGGGGCCAGAAACGCTTCCATCCCGTCAAAAAATTCCGCCTTATCCGGTGCTTACGGGCTGGCCGTTGATCTGGGCACCACAACAATCGCCGCTTATCTTTGCGATCTGGGCAGAGGCGAGGTCCTGAGTTCAGGTGCAATAAAAAATCCACAATTTATTTATGGGGCTGACGTGATCAGCCGAATTAATGCAGCATCCATGAATTCAACAAACCTGGGAAAACTGCAAAAACTTGTCATTCGCGCCATCCACCAGGTGGGGGTGTCCCTGGCGGAACAGCAACAGGTCAAACCGGAAAAAATCCAAAAAGTCATGGTAACGGGCAACTCAACCATGACCCACCTCCTGCTGGGAGTGGATCCCTCCCCTATCGGCAAATCCCCATTCAAACCGGCCTTTACAGATGGCAAAACGGTAAAGGCTGAAAAGATCGGGCTGTTTTTTCACAAGGACACCACCCTGCACACCCTGCCCCTTATCTCAGGGTTTCTTGGCTCAGACATCATTTCCGCAGCAATGGCCATCGAGATCGATAAACACCCGGGCAACGTCATGGTGATCGATGTGGGGACCAATGGTGAAATTATGATCAACTCCCACGGCGTCCTGTACGGCACCTCCTGTGCAACAGGTCCGGCATTTGAAGGCGCGGCCATTGGCCATGGTGTGCTGGCGATTTCAGGCGCAATCGATTCCGTCTCAATCGGTCCGAAGATGAACAGGGGCGATGGATCTGAAACCGGGGAATATGCTATTGAATACTCACTCATTCAAAACGACAGGAAAAGGCCCAGGAAAGCTGCGGGAATCTGTGGCTCAGGTATTGTGAGCGCCGCAGCCGAGCTATACAGGGCCGGACTCATCGAGTCCTCCGGGCGTTTTTCCTACAGGAGCGACTCTGCTGAAAAGGTCTCAAACTTCCACCGCAACAGGGATGGGGTTCTCGAATTTTCACTTGTGCCCGGCCGTGAAACACAGAGTGGAGAAGACATAACCCTGACCCAGAAAGACATCAGGGCGATTCAGCTCGCAAAAGGTGCCATATTCACGGGGATCACGTCACTCTGTAAAAAGGTCGGCATTACTCATCCGGCGCATCTGTATATTGCCGGTGCGTTTGGCAACTACCTGGACAAGGATGACGCCATGACCATCGGGATACTGCCCAAACTGAAACACAACATGATTGACGCCGTGGGGAATGCAGCCGGAGAAGGCGCCATACTTGCCCTCCTTGATCAAGACTTTACGGAACGGGCCAAAGAGATTGCCGGTCGCACCAGAGTGCTTGACCTGGCGTCACACCCCGACTTCCAGAAAGCGTTCACACAATCACTCCTGTTCCCCTGAACCCCGATCTGCACCCATATTTTTCTTGACGGTCACCGTCAATGTCTGATTATATGAAATTTTGTTTTTCCTGCCCGAGCGTGTGAAACATATTAATTCGCCATAATTGAAAGAGTTGGGAACACTCGATGACACAGCAGATTAAAAGAAAAGGCATTATACTCGCCGGCGGGTCCGGAACGCGGCTTTACCCGATTACCATGGCCGTCAGCAAGCAGCTTCTCCCGGTCTACAACAAGCCGATGATATATTATCCCCTTTCCGTGCTGTTGCTCTCCGGCATCAAAGAGATCTTGATCATCTCGACACCCCATGACCTCCCTCAATATGAAACCCTTCTTGGCGACGGGTCACAATGGGGAATCCATTTTCATTATGCAGAACAGCCCAGGCCCGAAGGGCTGGCGCAGGCATTTATTATTGGAAAAAAATTTGTAGGCAATGACAACGTCTGCCTGATCCTCGGGGACAACATTTTCTACGGGCAAGGCCTGACCGGTCAGCTAAGGGAGGCCGCCGCTTGTGAAGAGGGCGCAACTGTTTTCGGATACTGGGTAAGAGATCCGCAGCGATACGGCGTCGTCATATTCGATGCAGACGGGCAGGCGATGGATATAGAAGAAAAACCAAAGAAACCCCTATCCAACTGGGCAGTCACGGGGCTCTATTTTTACGACAACAGAGTGCTCGATATTGCGGCAGGTATTGCGCCTTCAGCCCGGGGTGAACTGGAAATAACGGATGTTAACCGGGCGTATTTAAAAACCAACGACCTCTATGTCAAAAAACTCGGACGCGGCATCGCCTGGCTTGATACCGGTACACATGACAGCCTGATGCAGGCGTCCAGCTTTATCCAGACCATTGAGGAAAGGCAGGGGCTGAGCGTGGCCTGTATTGATGAGATTGCCTATAAAATAGGATATATCGACGCCGAACAAGTGGAGAGGCTGGCCCGGCCTCTTATGAAAAACGGTTACGGGCAATACCTGATGGATATGTTAAAATATTGAAGGCCATGTCATGAAAGTACAAACAACCGCCATAGAAGGCGTTCTGATCATCGAACCGCAGGTCTTCAGGGATAAGCGCGGCTTTTTTGCGGAAATATTTCATGAAAAAAAATATAGCGCCAAGGGTATCCGCAAAGAATTTGTTCAGGATAACATGTCCACCTCCGTAAAGCAGACCCTGCGCGGACTCCACTTTCAATATCCAAATGCCCAGGCAAAACTGGTTCAGGTCTTTCAGGGGGAGATATTTGATGTTGCTGTCG
>JAUXCK010000249.1 GCA_030618925.1 Desulfobacteraceae bacterium | reverse complement strand
GCTCTTGGAGCCGGGCACAATAACGGTTTTATTTCCAATTGGTTTTGTTTTTATTTCAATCATGTCATTTATTTACACGGATAAAAAGAAAATGGTTTTGTTCTGCTTCAATCCTGAGGCAGATATGACAATGCATCTAATACAACATCTCGCATGAGATCAGCCGGGGCTTTTTTGCCCGTCCACATTTCAAATTGTGCAACGCCCTGATGGACAAACATGGATACACCATCGATGGTGATGCAGTTCATTTTTTCGGATTCCTTTAAAAGACGTGTCTTCAACGGGTTATAAATAATATCCATGACAACTGCATCATTCTTAAGTTCTTTGGACTTCACCGGCATCGCATCTGTCCCGGGCGTCATCCCGACCGGTGTGGCATTTATCAGAATTTGATAGTCAAGTTTGTCAAACTCAGACAGGTGATGGTAGTCTACGCCTAAATCTTCGGCCAGCTGCTCTCCTTCCGCCTCCAGAATATTGACGAGGGTCAGGTTCCCGCCTTGGGATAAAACACCAAAACCGATGGCCCGGGCAGCACCACCCGCACCAATCAGCACAATATTTTTATTCTGAATAGGCGTTTTTTCAAGTAACGCGTTGACAGCGCCCAGACAATCCGTATTACTGCCAACCAGTCGTCCTTCTTTATTTGTCACCGTATTGACAGCACCAATCCTGAGCGCCATTTCGTCAACCTCATCAAGCAGATTCATAATGGCTACTTTGTGCGGAATCGTGACGCTGAGTCCTTTTATGCCAAGTGCCTTGACCCCTGATAGGGCCGAGGGGAGATCGCTGACATGGAAAGCGAGGTAAATTCCGTTGTGTCCAATTCTAGTAAACGCAGTGTTATGCATGATGGGGCTTAGACTATGGGAGACCGGATCGCCGATGACCCCATAAAGTGACGTGGTGGAAGTTATTTTCATTATGTCTCTTTCAAGTAGCTGTTTCATTGGTTGAGCTGCCGTTTTCCGTCAGTATTGCCATCACCCCCTGTGGTGCACTTTTTATACATCCATACAGGGGGTATGCCTAAAAAGCCTTTGGTTAAAAATCAGGCCCGTTCCTGATTTTCACATTTTGGATAGGATCCCAGAGATTTCAGGAATAAACAGAGCTGCTTCATTCTGGCAATTGTATCCTTTACTTTTGTATCTTCCGCATGCCCTTCAAGGTCAACAAAGAAAAAGTAGTTCCAATTTTCATGTTTCGATGGCCGGGATTCGAGTTTTACCATGTTGATACCGGTCTCTGCGATGGGTTCAAGGACTTTGTGAAGAGAACCCGGGACATGAGGGGCTGAAAACATGATCGAGGTCTTATCATCACCTGTCCGGTGGACCGTGCCTCGACCGATGATCAGAAAACGCGTTGTATTTTTTGAATGATCTTCAATTTTTGAGGCAACGACTTTCAATCCGTACAACCTTGCAGCCTCACTGCTTGCTATGGCCGCAGCCTCAGGATTCCCGGCAGCCTTTTTGGCTGCAAACGATGTGCTGCTGCATTCTTCTAATGATGCATGTGGCAAATGCTTCCGGAGCCAGTTCCGGCATTGCCCGATCGGCTGCGGATGAGAATACACTATTTTAATGTCATTAATGGACCCCGAGAGTGACAAAAGGTCCTGTGTGATGGTCAAGTATTTTTCAGAACAGATTTTTAAATCAGATTCAAAGAAAAGGTCAAGGGTGTAGTTAACCGATCCTTCAATGGAGTTTTCAACCGGTACGACCCCGTAGTCAGCACTGCCTTTTTCGACTTCAAGAAAGACGTCCTGAATCGTTGGCTGCGGAAAAAAAAAGGCAGAACGGCCAAAATGGGTCAAGGCGGCGATATGTGTAAATGTCGCCTCCGGACCGAGATAGGTGATGCGTTGAGGGCGCTGGATGTCACGGCAGGCGGACATGATGTCGGTAAACAGATGAACCAGGGCGTCATTGCCAAGTGGCCCTGGATTCTGTTTGCAGAGCCTGTCAATGAGTTCACGCTCACGGTGGATGGAAACTATCGGGATGTTTTTTTCTTTTTTAACCTGCCCGACCTGTTTAGATAACTCAAGTCGATTATTAATCAATTCGAGAAGCGTGTTATCAATACGGTCAATCTTTCCCCTCAATGAGGCCATATTCATCTCAGAAGGGGGACGGTCGGCGGTTTTTTTGTGTGTCATGGAATCTATCCCTTGTTTTTTTCAGGCCATTATTTTTTTCAGGAAGGGTTCCTTCAATTTATTTTTCAAGGCCTCAATTTATTTTTCAAGGATGGTTTCATCGATTTTATAACCAAAGTGCCTGCCCCCTTCCTCAACTGCTGCAAGAACCTTGTCACCTGAGTTCAGGGCAACAACGGATACCGGTTGCCCGTCGGGCGCTGTGAGCCGAATGGTTTCTGCATTTTGTAGGAGGGTGGTGATCTCAATGCCGTCGACGGTTGCTTTCAATAACATCATAGGGCGTTTTTCTATTTTCAGGCGTCCTACAATGCCGGCAAAGCTGTGGCCTTTGAAGTCGGTAATCAGAATCTGGTCGCCGGAAGAGAGTTCTGAAAGATATCGGGTCTTACCGCCGGGAACCCTTGTATAGGCATGGACGGCGCCGGCATTCACTCTGAATGGGCGAGGGGACACATATGGATTGGCGATGCTTTCAGAATGAACCAGGAATAGGCCGCTGCTGCTGTTGCCAACCAGCATTCCCTGGCCGATGCCCATTGACGTGCATGTGTCGACACATACCCGGTCGCCCATGCCCACCGGGGTGATTTCGGTGATTTCCGCTTCCTTAAGCACGGTTTGATCCTCATCCGTCTTCAGTTCTGACAGCGCTTTTTTCAACTCCATGGGATCATCGGTGTGAAACAGAATGTGATTGACACCCTTTTCCAGGATGCCGAAAGCGGTTTGCGCCTCCCTTAAATCACGCACCTGGGCAATCACATTTGCACCCTTTGCAATCAGGTTCTCAAGGGGGATGATGGTCCAGTCTCTGCACTCCAGAACGACTTTTTTATCCTGACAGAGTTTGAGAATCTCATCTTCGTCCTCACCGCTTTTAATTTGAAAAATGATCACATCCTTTCCGAGTTTGAAGTCACCCTCTTCGGAAATGGTTTTGATTCTGCCCAATTCTCTGACCTTGGCATCAAATCCTTTTGGAACCCAGATTGCATCTGCGCCGCCCTCAAGAGCGGTGGTAACGATTTTTTTATCCCATGGATCCACTTTTACCCATATGGTACGCATGTTTTCAATCCTCCCTGGTCTGTCGTCTGTTTCATTTTGCCATAACTGAATTGAATCCCGCCATATGGGGCAGGATCAGATTAATCTAATATCTGCTTGGCTGAAAATCTACAAATACTTTTTTGACCTAATCAGTGTTTAAAATCTCAAGCGCCTCCGCAACAGTGCTGGTTTCATGTACTATGGCTGAAATTGCTTTAACCATGCGGTTTGGTTTTTTGTGCTGAAAAACATTTCGGCCTATAGAGACCCCTGATCCGCCCGCGTCAATAGACCCTTTAACCATCTCCAGGATGTCCTTGTCCGAATTCATTTTCTCACCCCCTGCAATGACAATCGGGATAGAACAACCGGCAACCACCTCATGAAAAGAGTCTGCACTGCCGGTATAGGATACCTTAACAATATCGGCTCCCATTTCTTTACCGACACGGGCAGCATGTTTGATCACATTAACATGATACTCATCCTTTATTTTTTCCCCGCGGGGGTAAATCATGGCCAATAACGGCATTCCCCATTGCCTTGCTTCATAGCTGACTTTGCCGAAATCGCTCAGCATCTCTTTTTCCTGGCCATCTCCGAGATTGACATGTATTGATACGGCATCAGCGCCCAGTTTAATGGCTTCTTCTACAGAGCATACAAGTGTTTTCGCATGGGGGAAGGGGGACAGACTGGTGGACCCAGACAGGTGAACAATGAGACCGATATCATTCCCTCCCTTTCGGTGCCCTTCGCCAACGAGGCCCTTATGTTCGACAATGGCGTTGGCCCCCCCCTCTGATACATTCTGAATAGTGGTTTTCATATCGATCAGACCGTCAATGGGGCCGACTGAAATCCCGTGATCCATCGGAACAATTACGGTTTTGCCGGTGTTCCGGTTAATAATACGCTCCATTCGTATTTGCTTTCCAATAATTGTCATTGTCTTCTCCTTGGGTCATATCCGTTTTCAGGGATGAGTGATAAAAAAAGGCCGTGAAATTTTTCACGGCCTAAAAAAACCGTGATAACAGGATCTGCTCACGGCTTTGGTTGCTTGGTATCTTAGTTAAGCGTCAACGCATACAGCCATGCAGACCGGTACGATAATAGTACCAAAAATAACAATAATACGATCTGCCTGGAAATGTGTGTGTCATTGATAATAAATCCTTTTTTGCCTGTACGCTTACGGCATCATAATATCATACTGTGTTGCATGTCAAGTATTTTTATGTTGAAATATTAGTTAAGGGTTTAGTATGGTCTGACGACTGACCAATCTTCATCACAATTGACCGCAAAGGATCATCACAATGGCAGACTTTGAATTGAAACGCGTACTGGGGCTTCCCGCAATTACGTTTATTGCAATCGGCACAACGATTGGGGGCGGTATTTTTGTTTTTACGGGGATTGTGTTTAAAATTACAGGGCAGGGGCTACCCATTGCTTTTGCTTTGGCCATCATCCCCGTCTTTATCAGCATGATGCCCCTTGCCATGCTCGGCTCTGCTATTCCAACTGTCGGCGGCAATTATATGTACCCCAGCAGGATGGTGTCCCCGGGGCTGGGATTTGTCGGTATCTGGAGTTTTGCGCTCTGCACTTTTTTTGGGAGCGTTCCGCTTTATGCCATTGGATGCGCAAAATATGTCCAGGCTGTTTTTCCTTCTATTCCTGTGACGCTGTTTGCCGTTGGCCTGGTAACCGTTTTTGTGGTGATCAATTACATAGGCCTTAAGCTGGCGGCTCAGATCCAGGCAATTCTCGTGCTGATTCTGGTCGCCGCCCTTTTTTATTACGCCTTT
>JAUXCK010000051.1 GCA_030618925.1 Desulfobacteraceae bacterium | reverse complement strand
CGTTGTCGAGAGCCTCATCTTCCGGAGCCGGGCAAGGAGTTGTGATGATGAAACAGATTAAAAATATTCTTCTTGTGTATCCTGAAATTCCAAAAAATACGTTCTGGAGTTTTGCTTACGCTCTCAAATTTATCAGGAAAAAAGGATCAATGCCGCCCCTCGGACTCATCACGGTGGCTGCATTCTTCCCTGAAAAATATCATTTGAAACTGCTTGATATGAACATTGAACCCTTACTGGACAGCGATATTCAACATGCTGATATGGTTTTCATTTCTGCCATGATTGTTCAAAAAGAGTCCTTCATGGATGTGGTGGAAAGGTGTAACCGGTTGAAAACGCCTGTTGTCGCCGGTGGCGCTTATCCCACATCAAGTCCCGACGACATCTCCGGAGTAGATCATCTCATCCAGGGAGAGGTGGAGGATACTTTTCAAGATATTCTTATGGATATTGAGGCTGGCAGGGCTAAAAAGCTTTACCCCCGCTCCAAGCGGCCTGACATCAGAACATCGGTCTTACCCCGATTTGATCTTCTCAAAATGAATGAATATGGCACAATGTCTATTCAATATTCACGGGGATGTCCTTTCAAGTGCGAATTCTGCGACATATGGAAGGTTTACGGGAACAAGCCCCGCCTTAAGTCCTCTGAAACAATTGTTTCAGAACTAGACAGAATTTATGAACTGGGATGGCGGGGGCCTGTCTTTCTGGTGGATGACAATTTTATCGGTAACAAAAAACAGGTTAAGCAGAGCCTCCTGCCTGCCCTTCAAACCTGGCAGACAGACCATTCGCACGATTTCAGTTTTTTTACACAGGCCAGCATCAACATGGCTGATGATGAAGTCCTTCTGCGTAGAATGCAAAGGGCAGGCTTCACTGAAGTCTTTATTGGCATTGAAACACCTTCAACTGCATCACTCAGGGAAACCGGCAAAGCCCAGAATCTTAAAATAGACTTGAAAGAAGCTGTCCGTAAAATCCAGGCTTCCGGTATTGAAGTCATGGCTGGTTTCATTGTGGGATTTGACAGTGATACTGAGGATATTTTTGACCGCCAAATATCATTCATCCAGGAAATCGGGACGCCACAGGCCATGGTGGGGCTTCTGGCTGCACTTCCAGGCACCGACCTTTATGAACGATTGATGAAAGAAGACAGAATTTTAGGTGAAACAATGGGTAACAATACCCACAACCTGGCCACAAACTTCCAAACAAAAATGAACCCGGCCACCCTGAGGAAGGGATATTTGAAAATCCTGTCATCAATCTATGATTCAAACCTGAAAAATTATTTCAGCCGGTGCAGCAGGCTGATGGACAATCTGGATAATACAACCCATTTTCAAAGAAAAATCGGCTTTAATGAAATTCTGATGACGCTCAAATCACTTTTGAGACAGCCCTTCACCCCTTACGGCTATCAATATATCAAATTTATCGTTCGCAATATTATCAAAAACAGACCTATATGTGGTGAAGCCATCCGCTACTCGATCATCGGGCACCATTTTCATACCATCACCCAGGAAACCCTCAAAGTCGATAAGGTCACCTCTGACCTTGACCGCAGTTATCGCTACCTGCAGGACCAGATCAGTCAGTATTCTACCGCTGTTCTCGATCATTCAATGGAAGTATTTCAGAATATTATCGAATTATACGATCAAAGAAAAAAAATACTTGAGAGGATTTACAGGCAGATTGAAAAAGTGCACATTGACTTCAGAGATGACATCAATGAAACATATTCTGAAATGTCAGACAAAATCAATTCACTTTTTTCAAATTTTGAAGAAGGATTGATGAAGCATGGCAGGGCGATTTAACAGTACGCCCGTATCGGGATTTTGTCCTCTCCCTCAAGTTTTGCGCCCCACTGCTCATGTCGTCGTCTGTGCGGCGAGGGGCCTCGACCTATTTCCGTGAAAGCTGATACTTTCTCACAGCCCGATTGTGATCCTTTATATTTGTTGAAAACGCGTGCGTTGAATTCCCTTTTGAGACAAAATAAAGAAACCGCGTATCAGCGGGATAGAGTGCGGCCTTTATTGCCTCAAATCCGGGGTTTGCAATTGGCCCGGGGGGTAGTCCTCTTATTTTATAAGTGTTGTACGGCGTTGGTTCTCTTAAATGTTTCCTTGTAATATTGCCGTCAAAATCGGGTATCCCATAAATGACAGTAGGATCGCTTTCAAGCCGCATTCTTTTTTTCAGCCGATTATGGAATACAGAAGAGATCAACGGCCGTTCAAAAGCGGCTCCGGTTTCTCTTTCGATAATCGATGCAAGCGTGACGGCCTGATGAACGGAAAATCCCAGTTTATGCGCCTGTTTCAGCCACTCATCTGTAAAAACCGTTTGAAACCGCTTTACCATGGTTTCAATCAGCACTATGGGCAAATGCCCCCTTGGGAAATAATAAGTGTCTGGAAAAAGATATCCTTCAAACGTGTCTGCATCCAATCCCATCTTCCGGGTTAATGCCGGGTCTGTTGCTGAGTGTAAAAATTTCTCTTCATTACAAAGGTTTATTTTCCCTATAAGAGACGAAATCTGATACAGGTTATAGCCTTCAGGAATTGTCAGCCGGTGAAGAAGGACCCTGCCGTTACTTAGCTTGTCAAGGATGATGTTCGGGGTCATGGCGCCGGACAGCAGATATTCACCTGCCTTCAATTTTCTGTCAAGCCCCTTTATTCGAGCAAGCAACTTAAATTTAAAAGGATTTTTAATAACACCGTTTTCCAGAAGTGCCGCCGAAGTCATGCTGACATTCTGTCCGGGACGGATCTGGACAATGGTGTCGATACTGTCAGTACCGGCCGGCTCATTTGCATACCAATGCATCCGGGCAATAAAAAAACCGGCCGCCATGGCGACCGATAATGCTGATGCAATGATGATAATCGTTATTTTCTTCAATTTGATGTGTGAACGCCTTGCTAAAATAATATCCTGCAGCCAAAAAACAGCGAGTTGTCCTTTTCCGTGTGTTTGGCAGAGTCGATTTCCAGTTTAATATTGATATTCCTGTATCCTACCAGAAGGGCAGCATTGTCAACCAGATAAACATAGGCAGTCAGCACAACATCATAATACTGCTCACTATACTTAAAACAAAGAGGGCCTGGTGCCAGCGAACTGGTGACGGAGATAAGAACCGGTACCCGGGGATAGTCTATTCGAAAGTCATACTCCCCGAGCAATAGAAAACCCACGCCGGCAATATCATAATCCGCATCCCCGAATGTCTGATAGCCATATAGCCCCTTAAATCCAAGGCCGAGGGTCAATGCAGGCAAAAAAATTTCATCCTTTAAAAAAAAACTCAAATTGGATACCAGGCGTTCATCCTTGGTGTAAAGAACACCGGCGCCCATATTCAAACTCGTTTCATAACGCGGAAGTCTGGCTTCAATTTTGCCTTCCACATCCGAAGAATTGGCGTTAAGTTCTATTGTAAATGTCTCCCCAAAAGATATTCCAGAGAAAACAAATATCGTCAGCATAAGGGCCAATAAGGCTTGTTTAACGAAAATCATCTTGCATTACGCTCCCTGACTTAATCCGCCATCGCCAGCCTTCCTGATGGAACGGGTAGTATATTCGATCCGTTTAGAAAAAGATAAGTTCCTGGGTACTGGTCAATTCATCCACGATGCACTGGACACATCTTCGATCACTTCCGGACGGGTTCAGGCCCCATATATCCTCGCTGCCCCGGTTATGATACAGGTAAGCTGTAAAGGAGCTTTGCCGTTCATCATCAAAACATTTATTATACGTGGGATCTGCACTATTTTCAAAGTATATCTGGACACCGGGCGAAAGTCTGAAAATGGGATCCCTGACATTTCCATCACTGTCCGTGACACCGATTTCAATGCCATCGGCTCCTATTGCTTTATAATCGATACTCTCTTTATCAATAAAATTATTATTGACCACAATAATTAAGTTCGTGGCATCGCTAATGGCGGCAGAATCTCTTGCCGAGTCCAGGGTATCCCCAATATACAGCATCGTCAAACCAGCCAGTATAGAGATAATAGCAACGACCATAAAAAGCTCCATCAAAGAAAAACCGCGCTGGTCCTTCACAATTTTCCGGAACACATCTTCTTTCTTATTAAACATAAAATCCCTCCAAAGGTCAATGGGCCACTTTCTGCCAACTGCCATTGACACAGATATATTCAATCTCTTTTTTTTCAGGATATTGTACATTGCCATACCCGATGGCTCCGTTTTTACTCTTCCATATAAGATATGTGTTGCTGTAGTCCGAAGCGACCTTTTCCAGATCTATCTCCTCCTCTCCGGTCAAGACTGCGGATCGTGACGATTGCTGCTTCAACGGAAAAGGAGCGTCAATGTCGATCCACTCGCCGCTGACGAATATAGCAGACATCGAATCGAAACCAGGCGCCTGAACATTGCCGTATCCGATGACACCGTTTTTATCCTTCCATATCAGGTATTTCCCGCTGTATCTGGAGACAATGTCGTCAGCACTTTCTTTTTCCACAACAGTTTCCAGTACAGCTTGTATTGTCTGCCGCCTTTGAGGAAAGGCCGTATCCATATCAATCCAATGGCCTTCAACACATATGGCCGAAATATTCTCACCACGAGGCCCCTGAACATTCCCGTATCCGATAACCCCGTTTTTATCTTTCCATATCAGGTATTTCCCGCTGTATCTGGCGGCGATCTCTTCTGCAGAAGCCCTCTCTTCCACGTTTTCAGTTTTAACGGCCTCCTTTGAGGCAGGTGCTGAGGGTTCCCGGCTTTTCTGCATGGTTTTTTGGACATCGATCCAGCTGCCATTGGCGTAAATTGAGGAAACATTCTCTGATTTCGGTCCCTGGACATTCCCATATCCGATGATCCCGTTTTTATCCTTCCATACCAGATATTTTCTGCTGTGTTTTTCGGCGATCTCATCCGGATCCTTCTTTGCCCCGGCATGTTTTATGCCGGATTTCTCGACATCCCGTTCCCTTGGAAGGGGACTCTTGATATCGATCCAGGCATTATTTTCGTAAATCGACAGTTCCAGCCTTTCTGGATACATCGTATTCCCAAATCCAAGGGTCCCGTTTGCATCTCTCCATACAAAAACAGTTTTAACGGTTTCAGGTAAAACGCCCAGACCAATCTCGCCTTCTGTAATAGAAACGATCTCCGGTCGCTCAATGATTGAGACCGGCATTTCTGCTGCATCGTACAAAGGTTCTATCCGCCGAATCAAGGGCATTATGGCGGTGGAGAGAGTCTCTTCCTCTTCAATAGAAGGTATGGGTTGAGGAGAAGCCCTATCCACAGAAGCAATAGTCCCTATCGCTCCCATGGCAGGGGCTAATTCTTTATCAATGAACGCCGTCAGCTTCATTTTCCCCCGTTTTATGGATTTGCTGAGATAAAAATCATCTTCCTGCGGTTCATAAACCCAATCTATCTCGTCTATAAAAGACTCGAGGGGGATGTATTCCGGGTAAAGGTCAATAAGGTCGGCGGGGTATGCCTTATTTTTTTCATAATATTTATTTATGGCCATCCCCATCTGGGTCAATCCTGCCCTGGGGACCCGTTTCGTCACTGCCGAAAGCTTCTCAAACGCCTCTATCCTGTCACTATTCGCCACATGGGTCTTTTTCTGGCCGCGAAAATAAAGAAATAGACTTGCAAGTAAAATGACAACCAGAAACGCAATGACTATTTTCTTATTCATAATATACCTGTATTGAAAATATTAATTAATAACAGTATGTTCAATCGGTTAATTCTGAGAAGAAGGGTCTTTTCCCCTGCTCTTGATAAATATTGATGAGTTTGAAATGGGCTTTAAGTATCTATGGTGACGTGGTCAGATCGTAACGATTCTCTGATATTTAACCGTTCTATTTTTCTATAATATAACATTGTTATCCCATAATTGTCAAGAGTTTCATTGTTGGATCCCGCTTCATGGTTGGGTTTCGCTTCGCCCTGCCCAACTTGCGAAAACAAGGGTGTTCGTTCAGGCACGCTATCCCCCCATATACGAAATCACCGGCTCTTTCAGGATAAATTCAATTGATTCTCTTGATGTTTCGGACAATTCCGGAAACACTTCCGAAAGGTTATCAATGTGACGCAGATGATCTGCTGTTCTCAATATCAATTTCGCAAAGTCCCCGTCTGACATTTCAAACCGCCTCAACACATCGTCCCAGGACTCCCCGTTGGCCCAGGCATAAATAGCGGCTGCCGGGCGCAGATAGATGGGTCGGGCGCTGAATCCCCTGGATGTTAACCGTTTGATAAAAGGATGCAGTTCTTTTTTTACCCTGAGCCCAAGGGTCAAAAGGTGTTTGGGGATTTTAATTCGGCCGATATTCTCATCAACGTTCTCCCGGTCCTCCACAAAGGAGGCGACGATCCCGGCAAGGAGGGCTGGATCTGACACGGGGAAAATACCGATTCTAAAGCCTTCTGCAAGCAAAATCGGTTGATCAACGCGCAACCTGGATGCCCATTTTCCGTCTTCAGTCAACTCATCATTTTCGTTCACATACCCATTCTCTTTTAAAAAAATAAGATGTTGTCTAAAATCCTGCCACAGATGCGTTTGACCCTCATCAGACCGATTCAGGCGTTTCTCCGTCCCATGCCGGGCAATCAGGTATGTGGCAAACGATTTTTCAAGTAATAATTTAATCTGGCCGGGCGTGTGAGATAACAAGAGATTGAGAACCATGGAAAAATTGATCTTGATCTGACTATGGACATGAGATGGAAAGGAGTGAATCAATCTTGCCATCAGCCGGAGGTCCATGAATCTTCCTGGAAGTGCAAGAGCGAATCCGATTTTATCCATCCCCCGCCTGCCGGCCCTGCCAGTCATTTGGTGAAACTCGGTGGGCGTCAGGGGTTGGAACGCCACACCGTTAAACCGGTCTGAATTCAGAAGCACAACGGTTCTGGCGGGAAAATTGACGCCCGCAGCAACAGTAGATGTCGCAAACACCGCATCAAGCAGCCCCTCGGTCATGAGTGTTTCAATCACTATCTTCCAGGCAGGCAATTGTCCGCTGTGATGCGCACCAACAGCCAGATTCGCCAGATGCCAGTTTTGTTTATGCCGGCTCAAATGTGGGCTCCATTCGGTCAATTCTGTGATGCGACGGCTGAGCCTGGCCTTTCGATCGGGGTCGTCTGACAGGCTCCGGGAGGTACAAAAAGACAATGCATTGTTACAATCAGCACGGGATTTCATAAAAAAAATGGCGGGCAGGAGATGAAATTGCCGCAAGACTCGAATAACATCTCCCATTTGGGACAATTGGCCGGCCTGTGCTGCAAACCCTTTTTTTTTGTTTTGAAGATAAGAAACCACCTTTTTATAGATGATGGCCTTCTTTTTTGAACCCCCCTGAACCACTAGGGGCAGCAAGGTTCCGGTGGGATGAAAAAAAAGCGGATAAAGCGGCACCGGCCGATTCTTTTCCTCAACCACTCTGCACTCCCTGCCGCGGACCGATTGGAGCCAGTCGGCAATTTGATGCGCATTGCCGATAGTGGCTGACAGCATCAGGAGCGGGATCCGCGGCGGCAGGTAGATCATGACCTCTTCCCAGACCACACCGCGATCTTCATCCCCTAGAAAATGCGCTTCATCTAAAATAACAAGATCGGTTGCCAGGTCATTCGCCTGCTCCATGGCATCATATAAATGGTTGCGAAGAATTTCCGTTGTTCCGACTATCACCGGCGCGTCTGGATTCTCCTTTCGGTCGCCCGTTAATATGCCGGTATTTTCCCTGCCAAAACGGGCAGAAAAGCCGGCATAAATGGCATTTGAAAGCGCTTTTAAGGGAGAGGCATACCATGCTTTACCGCCTTTTTTTCGAATTTCGGCGATGGCCTTTTCCGCTATCCAGGTTTTCCCGGCACCGGTTGGCGCTGTGACCAAACAGTCTGCCTGCTCGATAGCCGCAATCGCTTCAAGCTGATAAGAATCGGGTTGAAACGGTTTCTGTTCCGGGATCCCTATTTCGGAAAAGGCCTTTTTCAGCTTCGGGTCTGCGGCAGGTTTGATCCTGGGATATTTTTTCCTCTTACCCCTGCCTTTTGAACTTTTATGATAATTTCTCAAGTTCCGATTCCTTCCGGCTGTTCTATCCATTCAATTTTGAAACCATCTGATGGTCTGCATTTTCGGAACTTGGCGGATGTGTGTTCAGGCACCCTGCAGCCGGGTGATGATTTCCTGAATCCTTGTTTTGGCGGCTGATTCAACATCATATGGGGAGATGCCGCTCAAATCCGCTTCAATCAAAGGGTCATCATAGGGCAGGAAACCAAGAAATTCAAAATCGTTTAATTCTTTTTTTAAAAAAGCCTCATCCTTTGGCCCCCGTATTTTGTTCCCAACCACACCGATATGCTCCAGCCGGATCTCTGATGCCAGTTTTCGAATATGATTTGCTGTGTCAATACTTCGCCGCCCGGGTTCGACGATGACCACAAGTTTGTCGACAGCCTGGGCTGTCCCCCGTCCCAGGTGCTCTATTCCTGCCTCCATATCCATTACCACCACTTCATCCCGGATAAGAACAATATGGGTTATCAGGGCCTTCAACAGGGTGCTTTCCGGACAAATACAGCCTGCACCCCCTTTTTTAACCCCCCCGAGTCTCATCAGTTTGATCCTGCCGAGCCTTTTGGAAAGTGCATCCGGCAGATCATCCACCTTGGGGTTTAATTTAAAAAAACCGCCGATTGAGCCGGGTCTTGCCTCGGTTCTCTCGAAAATCAAATCTTTCATTTCTGAAATCGGCACGATCTTGTCTGCATCCGGTATGCCGACGGCCGCAGCCAGATTGGCATCCGGATCCGCATCAATGGCCAGGACGTGTTTTCCCTGGGCATCCAGTGTCCGTATTAAAAGAGAAGCAAAGGTGGTTTTACCCACACCGCCTTTCCCGCTTACTGCTATTTTCATTGATCCCCCACAGGTGCGCATTATTCATTCATAAATGACTTTTTTAAGTCCCCCGCCAATTCGTCATTCGGAAATACCGGCGAAGGGTCCCCATAACGCTGCACGCTATCACAAATCATTTACAATTGCCAATATCAATATCTTGAACGGCAATACAGCACAGCATCTAATCTTTCTTGTAACCTGAGGCCCTTTCTGATAGCGTTTCTGATAGCATTGATGAGCGTTTCAAAACTCAAATCGAGGACATAAGCGATCCTTGTCTTCTGCGTTGCTTTTCCTGGTTTGAAACCGTCCCTTAATTTATAATGCAATTTGGCAATTTGCCGTTTGACCATTGAAAAAAGAACCGACAACTTCAAAACCCCTGATACTGGCCCCGGCAGGAAACAAAAGTGCCTTTATGGCAGCCCTGGCGGCAAAAGCAGATGCCATCTATTGCGGTCTGAAACATTTTTCTGCCCGCATGACGGCAAACAACTTCAGTATGGAGGAATTGGCGCGTCTCACCGCCCTTGCCCACGGGATGGGGGTCAAAGTCTATGTGACCCTCAACTCTCTGGTAAAACCGGATGAACCGGACCTGGCGGGAAAGCTCATGGATCAGCTTACCCGATATGTCAAACCAGACGCCTGCATTATTCAGGATCTGGGGTTTGTGCCACTGGCCAGGCAAGTGGGATATAAAGGGGAACTGCATTTGTCAACGCTCGCCAATCTCAGTTTTCCTTCCGCCCTTAAAATGATAAAGAATTTCGGCATCCGCTGTGTCGTCATCCCGCGGGAACTTCACATCGATGAGATCAAGGCCATGGCCGGCGCTTGTCCGGATGGGCTGGAGCTGGAAGCTTTTGTGCACGGTGCACTCTGTTACAGCGTATCCGGGAGGTGCTACTGGAGCAGCCACCTGGGAGGGAAAAGCAGCCTCCGGGGTCAATGTGTTCAGCCCTGCAGGCGGGTTTATCGTTCAAAGGGACAAAGCAAACGATTTTTTTCATGCCAGGATTTAAGCCTTGATGTTCTTGCCAAGGTACTGCTGTCTGAAAAAAAAATCAGGGCATGGAAAATTGAAGGGCGGAAAAAAGGCCCTCACTATGTATATCATACTGTCAGGGCATACCGGCTTTTCCGGGACCACGGAAAAGACCCCGGGATGAAAAAGGAGGCCCTGGCACTTCTTGAGAACGCGCTTGGCCGCCAGGGAACTCATTTTCATTTTTTGCCGCAACGTCCGCAGAACCCCATCAGTACCGGCGCTCAAACTGGATCCGGGCGCCTCATGGGGAAATTACGGGGGCCGAAAAGAAAACAATACCTTGTCCCGAGAGATGCCCTTCTCGCCGAAGATATTCTCCGCCTTGGGTATGAAGGTGAACCCGGGCACTTTGTATATCGTGTCACCCGGTCGGTCCCTAAAAGAGGACGCCTGGTATTCAACCTGCCGCCAAAAATCACCCCTAAAAAAGATACGCCTGTTTTCCTTCTGGATCGTCGTGAATCTGAGGTGATGGATCAAATCGCCGTCCTTACGGAAGCCCTCACAAAAGTCCCCGGGTCATCGATCAGTCCGTCACACTTTGCCCCTAGATTCCCTAAAAAGACCTCTGCCCGGCCCGGAAAAAACCGACACCGGCCCATGGACCTCTTTGTTACCCGAGAGCAGAAAAAAGAAGCAAGAAACACCACCAGAGGGCTCTGGCTCACCCGTAAAAATCTTGAGGCATTGCCCAAAAAAGGAGTTGCGGAAAGCTGGTGGCTGCTTCCGCCGGTGGTTTGGCCGGATGAGGAGGCAGGACTTAACACCGTTATTGAGCAGGTATTAAGAAAAGGCGGAAAATATTTTATCCTCAACGCTCCCTGGCAGGTATCCTTCTTCAAAAAAGCAAAGGACATCAGACTCTGGGCCGGCCCTTTTTGCAACGTGGCAAATACATTCGCAGTGCAGGTCCTTGCATCTCAAGGATTTTCAGGCGTTATTGTCAGCCCGGAACTTAGCAGCGCCAATTATCTCCAGCTCGGAAAACAAAGCCCCCTGCCTTTGGGTATTGTTTTGTCCGCCAACTACCCATCCCTCGGGTTTTGAAAGGACCTGGATGCCTATATCGTCAACGGCAGGTCCATCGTTCTGGAGTAAGAAGGGAAGATCCAATGGATATCCGATCTTTGCCTGGTGAATCGGGCCTCGGCCATCCTTCTCACCCTCTTCGAATATGGTTGGTTCGAATTCTGGATCTGATATCCTAAGTCCGGATCCGGACCTG
>JAUXCK010000197.1 GCA_030618925.1 Desulfobacteraceae bacterium | reverse complement strand
GGTATGGCAGCGGGACAGATACAGCCAGATCCAACATTGAAGATGCGCGTGACATCCTCGAGCTTTTGGGCCTTGGAAAAGAGCGTCTGCAACTCACCACATTTTTGCCGGATGAATCAGAAGCCCTGCTGGGGTTTCTAAAAAAATTCAGGGCGGAAATTCAATCTCTTGGCCCCAGTCCGGTATCCCCCGGGAAAAGAGGACAGGCAGCATATGGAAAAACGATTGCAGAGATTGTCGCCGAACATGATGTGTATGCATGTCAAGACTGCGGGAAATGCACATCTTCTTGTCCCCTATCATTATCGGGCAAACCTTTTTCACCCCGCGCCCTGGCAGGGTCCATCATTGCAGGAGATATCGATTCCCCTTCCGTGAAAGATGGGGTCTGGTCCTGTCTGACCTGCGGACTGTGCTATGACCGGTGTCCGTCAGCAGTCAATTTCCCGAATTTTATCAAAGATCTTCGATGTTTCTTTAAAAACAGCGACAGGGACGGCCACGAAAACCATGGTGGTTTTTTTCAGTCCCTGATGCGGACAATGACATCCCCTGATCTAAAAATAGACCGTTGGAGCAGACTGCCTGATGATATCCAGGTGGATCCCAAAAGCAAGATTCTCTATTTCGGCGGCTGCGCGCCGTATTATGACACCTTTTTCAGCAGTCATTTAGGGGTCCGGACGTTTAACGTCATTACAGACAGCCTGCGTCTTTTGAACTTTTTTGATATTAAGCCGGCGGTGCTTGAGAATGAGCGTTGCTGCGGCCATGACCTTCTGTGGACCGGTGATCAGGAAAATTTCAAAAAGCTTGCTGCTTTAAACGCAGATCTAATCCAGCGCCTTGGTGTTGAAGAAGTGATTACCACATGCCCGGAATGCTACCGGACCCTGGCCCATGATTATCCGGACCATGGCATAGAAATGCCGTTCAAGATAACGCATATGTATGATTTTCTCGAAAATGAGATCGGCAAGGGCGCCGTCAGTTTTAAAAAGTTCAACAAAAATATAACATTTCAGGACTCCTGTCGTTTAAGCCGGCTCGAGAATCGACCGGACCTTCCGCGGAAATTAATAAAGCGCCTTAAGCCCGGTGCATTTAAAGAAATGCAGGAAAATAATGTGGCTGCCATATGCTGCGGCAACACCGGTTGGGCCGGGTGTGATGCCTTTAGCAAGGCCCTGCAGGTGAAGCGCCTGAGACAGGCCAGGGCAACCGGCAGTGATGTCTTGATAACATCCTGCCCAAAATGTCAGATTCATCTGAAGTGTGCCATGGAAGATCCGTTTTTAGGGGATGAACTCGGGATGGAGATAATGGATCTGACGACGGTCATTGCCAGGACGATTCAGTGGGAGTAAACTGCCGCCCGCTGCGTCACGGGAGCGGGATGGCCATTAAGATTAAACAAAATGATAACTTGCCCAAAACAGAAGCCATTTGTAAAGGGTGGGGTTGTTCGGCTTTGGACGATATATAACTTTATAAAGAGGAAGGAAGATGGAAGTAAACATAGCGAATAATGTAGCCGTTAATGGGGACCGGTCCGTACGGGTAGGTGTATATGTCTGCCACTGCGGTATGAATATTGCGCAAACTGTGGACTGCAGAAAGGTGGCGGAAACAGCAGCTGATATTGACGGGGTGATCGTTTCAAAGGACATCGGATATGCCTGTTCAGAACCCGGCCAGAAGGAAATTAAAGACGATATCATTGAACATGAGCTGGACCGCATTGTACTTGCCTCCTGCTCCCCGAGACTTCATGAACCGACATTTCGGCAATTGATGCAGTCTGCAGGCCTCAATCCCTTTCTTATGGAGATGGCCAACCTTCGCGAGCAGTGCAGCTGGGTTCATATGAAAGAACCGGAAGCCGCAACGCAAAAGGCGGAAGATCTGGTCAGAATGTCTGTGGCCCGTGTTCGTCAGCTTTACCCGCTCTATGCGGAAACACTGCCGCTCACCAAAAGAGCCCTCGTGATCGGCGGTGGCGTGGCCGGTATTCAGACTTCCCTTGATCTGGCAGATAATGGGTTTGATGTGGTTCTGGTGGAGAAGAAACCCTCCATCGGGGGTACCATGGCCCAGCTGGACAAAACCTTTCCAACCATGGACTGTTCCATCTGAATTCTGGGTCCCAAGATGACGGATGTCGGTCGACATCCCAGAATAAAGCTTCTGACCATGAGTGAAGTGGTTGACATAAAAGGGTATGTGGGAAACTTTGATGTAAAAATTCTAAAACGGGCGCGTTATGTTGACGAAAAAGAGTGCATCGCCTGTGGAGAATGTGCAAAAGTCTGTCCGGTTGTCCGCCCGGATGAGTTCAATATGGGGCTCTCTTCACGAAGGGCAATTTATTCTCCTTTTCCCCAGGCAGTTCCTTCGGCCTATATCCTGAATGTGCAGGAATGCCTGGGACATAATCCAGCGGTGTGCGCCAGATGTATTGAAGCCTGCGAAAAAGGATGTATCAATTTCCACATGTCTGATGAAGAAATCGTCGAGAGCATCGGGACGATTGTTGTCGCCACAGGACTGGAACCCTATGATCCCACCGAACTGGACGAGTACGGGTATACGCGGTTTGAAAATATAGTCACCAGCCTGGAATTTGAACGGCTTGTCAATGCCGGGGGACCGGCCAAAGGTGAACTGGTCCGCCTGACCGACAGAAAGCGTCCCAAATCCATTGGGTTTATCCAGTGTGTGGGGTCACGTTCTTCGAGGAAAGGCCATGAGTACTGTTCAAATATCTGCTGCATGAACACCATTAAAAGTACGCTCGTGTTAAAAGAGCAATACCCGGACATAGAGATCAAGGTTTTTTATATCGATATCCGCGCTTTTGGAAAGGGGTTTGAAGATCTCTACACCAGAAGCCGCCGTATGGGGGTTCAATATATCAGGGGACTCCCCGGGACGGTTGAAGAAAGTAAAGATGGAAGCCTCCGGCTGGCAGTGGAAAATACAGCCAGCGGCAAACTGGAGTTTCATGACCTGGATATGGTGGTACTGGCTCTGGGGGTGACACCGGCAAAAGGGACGCAGAAGCTGCAGGAAAAGCTGGGCCTTCAGCTGACGCCGGATGGGTTTTTTCTGGAAGCGCATCCCAAGCTGCAGCCGGTTGATGCTGCGACCCGGGGCGTATTTTACGCTGGATGTGCCGAGGCCCCCAAGGATATCAAGGAGACGGTTACCCAGGCCTCTGCAGCTTCGGCTCGCGCCATCCGGTTGATGCACCGGGGCAAAATCAAAACCGAACCGATTACGTCTGAAGTGGTTGAAGAACAGTGCAAGGCATGCGGGAAATGCGCGGAAGTCTGCCCGTACAACGCCATCACGGTAAATGTGAAGAAAAAAACCCCGGCTGTGGTCAACTCGGCTGCATGCGCCGGGTGCGGTACCTGTGCGGCGGAGTGCGCCTTTGGTGCAATTGTCATGAACCACTATACTGACGAGCAGATTTCCGATCAGATCGAGACCCTGCTTGAGGAGCGTCCTGATGAAAAGATTCTGACCTTTGCCTGCAACTGGTGTTCCTATGCAGGGGCTGATTATGCAGGTGTTGCGCGGCTTCAGTATCCTCCCAATTCACGAATCATACGGACCATGTGCTCCGGACGTGTGGATGAAAAATTTATTTGGGATGGATTTCAAAAAGGGGCACCGGTTATACTGGTCAGTGGCTGCCATATAGGGGACTGCCATTATATTGATGCCAATCACTGGACGGAAAAACGAGTTCGGAAAGTACATAAAAAAATGGAAAAACTGGGTATCCGGCCTGAGCGCCTTCAGCTGGAATGGATCAGTGCGGCAGAAGGAATCCGTTTTGCCGAAGTCATGCACAAGATGGAGGAACTCCGGAAGCGCGTATCCCCTGAGGAGATAGAAGAAACAATTGACATCCTGAAGAAGCAAAAGAAAAAGACCCGGACCTGATCCGCCTTAATTTTTACCCCTGTTTGTCTGCCAGTTCACCAAAAGCGCTCAGGTGTTCCTTAAGCAGATCGGGAATTGGCAGGTTGTAAGGGCACTTTTCAAGGCATTCACCGCATTCTGTGCACGCCTCCACAGTGTCCATGGCCTTTTGTCCGATCATAAGGGCAATTGGCGGCTCCAGACGTCTTGCCATGGATCTGAACGCCATGACCTCGGTAATCATCACCCCCTGTTCACAGGGCAGGCAGTATCCGCAGCGATGACAGAAGCTTTTGCCGAGCTGCGACTGTATCTTTTCTATTTTTGTTTGATCGGTTTCATTGAGGGGTACGGGTGACCGGTACAGCGCCGCGATCTCATCTATTTCCTCCCGGGATTGAATGCCGGGGATGGGGATGACATCAGGGTGCTGCTGCAGGAATTTAAAACACAGGTCAGCCCGTTCAAGAAGACCGCCGCCAAGGGGTTTCATGGCGATAATTCCCATGCCATGTTCTCTTGCAACCTTAAACAGTTCATCCGCAGGATCGTGTTCAATAAAATTAAACGGGAACTGAATTGTGGCAAAAAGATCCATGCGGCAGACGCTTATGGCCATGGCAATATCGTGAGACGAAAACCCGATCACTTTTATTTTTCCTTTGGCTTGGGCTTCCCTGACGGCCTCAAGTGCGCCTCCTTTGGCAAGGATTTTCTCAAGATCATCCGCCTTGCTGATATTATGGATCTGGTATAGATCAATTCTGTCTGTTTTTAGATTTGCAAGACTTTGATCAATGTGACCGGCAGCGCCTTCATAGCTCCTGTCCAGGGTTTTCGTGGCCAGGACGACCCTGTCTCTTACCTGTTCTAAGGCCTGACCGATTTTGCTTTCACTATCCCCGTACATGTTGGCAGTGTCAAAAAAGGTTACCCCCAGATCGAAACTATGGCGAACCACTGTCACCGCCTCTTCAACACCAAGCGGAATTATGGGGATACCCCCAAAACCAATCTCTGACACCTTGAGTCCTGTTTTTCCAAGTTCTCTTATTTTCATCCGGGTCTCTCCCTCTTCTGACGGCACACCAGGCGAAGCGCTCCAACCTTTAGAAAGGCATCATTCTATTGAGTGCCCATATTATTCTTCAACCGGCTGGTTTCGTCAAGGAAAACAATGGCGGCAGGTTTACAAAGCCGGTGAAATAAGATATGCCAAGGACTATAATTTTATATACCGGACCTTGTTGGACCGGCCCGGAATAACGGCTTCCAAACCCGATCATTTCATCAAACCTTAAGGAGGTACAGATCATGAAAGATCTTAGTGCGTTGGACAAGACGTTTCATATCATCATGAAACGGATGAAAGAGACAGGACAGGCCCCGCACTACACGGAAATTGCCGGCGAGCTGGGGGTTTCACCGGAGCAGGGGCAAAAGGCGCTTCATGACCTTTTTGCGGCAGGAATACCCGGCTGGCTGTATCCGGAAACGGATTTTATCACCTCATTCGCCCCTTTTAACAATCTCCCCACCCAGTTTCGGATCACGGTCGACGGAGAACAGAAATGGTTTGGCCAATGAGCGTTTGAATCGCTGGCGGTCTGCTGGCTTTTTCCCGGCAAAACAGTCCGGATCGAATCACCCTGCCTGGACTGCGGGGAACCGATCCGTGTGGATATCCGGGACGGGGTAATTGAAAAAGAAGAGCCAGAGGGGCTGATCGGACATGTATCCGTTCCTTTTGTGAAATGGATGGAAAACATCCCGTATGCCTGAAGTACCATGCTTTTCTTCCGGTCGGAAGAACATCTTCACAACTGGTCAAAGTTTGATTCGGACACACAGGGCGGGATCATCTCCCTGTCTGATCTTGTCAATCTTTTTTCAAACGATTATTTCAAAAACCGCATGGACCTGGATTATGTTTCCCACATCAGGGAATATGAGGTCGGATTTGTCAACGGCCTTAACGCGCTGGAAAAGGCGGGTTCGTTCTGGAAGCTGCAGTAACAGGAAGGCAGGCCTGAGGCGGGGTTAGGATTTTGATC
>JAUXCK010000260.1 GCA_030618925.1 Desulfobacteraceae bacterium | reverse complement strand
GTATTTTTTATTTATATTTACTTTTTTTTCTATATGTTAAATCAATTCCAGATCTAATTTAAAAACAATATTAACCCTTGATTTTTTCAAAATCTCACATTATAGTATCTGAAATGGATATGAAAAAGACTATCTATAATATGTATCGATTGGGTTTACCCTGAGGACTGAGGAACAAATAATGACCGTTGCGTTAAAGAATAAAAAAGATCAGCCAAAAGGCCGCACACAGGCGGAACGAAGCACCAGAACCCGGCAACGAATCATCCGGGCGGCTGTTGAGATCATTTCAAAATCCGGATTTAAAAAAGCCAGTATGGGACAAATTGCCGCGGCAGCAGGTGTGACCACCGGTGCCATCCAGCACCATTTTGGAGACAAGGCAGGTATTCTGTCTGCAGTTACTGAATTGTCTTTCAGTCAGCTTGCAACCCGGCTTTCAGTGATATTCATTGAAAATGAAAGGCTGGAGGATCGCGTTGCCCAGTTTATTGAAGTTCTCTGGGAAAAATATCAGACCCCTATTTTCTGGATATCCCTTGAAATCATCATGAACATGAAAAATGACACAGTGTTTACGGAGCGGGCAAAAATGTATATGGATCAAATATCATTGTTTATTGACCGTTTGTGGATGGGAACTTTCTGGGATACACCGGCCCCGCGGGAACATCATATTGCTGCCCAGCGTTTTTTGTTCAATACAATAAACGGCCTGGCCATCGAGCAACTAACGAATCCGGCGGTCCATGAATCAAAGACAACTTTCATCCTGTTGAAAACAGTCATCACACAACTCCTTAACGGCCACCATAAACTTGCTCTCACGGAGTAAAACATGAAATCCTCATTTTGTTCAGTTTTATGATTATATAAAACGCAGGGTTCCATGAACGCATTGATATAATTGAATACAACAAATTTATTGAGTTCACTTTAATCAAAAGGAGTCAGAAATGGGCATAATAGATAAAATCAAGAACGATCAAGTAAGAAATCGGTTACAGGGAGTCATTGACCAGCACCCGGGACATTTCTCCCGCGACAATTTCACTCCTGATCCTGGAATGAACGAGATGATAGAGCAAATTGGCAAAGATGACGACATGATCTGGATGCCAAACGACTCGGTGATCAAGATCAATGTGGGCGAATCCATCAACAAGGAACCCGACATGATCATGCCTTCAAAGGCGGTCGAGTACGTAATTAAGAACGCCTGCCACCGGGTGATCATGAACTTCTGCGTGTGCCGGGAGGCCTCGCAGTGCAAGGACTATCCCATTGAACTCGGTTGCATCTTTCTGGGAGACGCAGCCAGGGACATTCATCCTGAACTGGGCAGGGAGGCCACGGTGGACGAAGCGCTCGAGGTCGCGGCTCGCTGCCGGGAGGCCGGCCTGGTCCATTGCATAGGCAGAAGCGGCCTCGATCCGGCGTGGCTTGACGTGGGACCGCCTGACAAGCTTTTCACTATTTGCAACTGCTGTCCCTGCTGCTGTATCACCCGGACCATCCCTTTCTATCCGGCCCTGGGCGATGGCTTTACAAGGATGCCCGGGCTCAAGGTCACTGTGACCGACGCCTGCACGGGTTGCGGCACCTGCGTGGAGGAAGCATGTCTCTTCGGGGCCGTTACCATAGAGGATGACAGGGCCGTTATCAATGAGGATAAATGCCAGGCCTGCGGCCGGTGCGCAAGCTTGTGTCCATCGGAGGCTGTTGAAATTACCATCGATGACCCGGACTATCTGGAGAAGACCATCAAACGTCTGTCGAAGATCAATTACACCTGATCACGAGAAAGTATGGGCATATATAATTAGAATTGTTTTTTTCCAGTTAATCTCTAATTTGTAAATCAAAAGCAGTTCAATAATGAGGTTAGATACTAATTATGAGCGATGACCATGAAAAACTGGCGGAGATGATTGAAAATGATGATTTTATGGGGATGCCAAAGACACCGGCCCTCATCAAGCTCATCAAAATTCAATACACACAGGAAGAGGCGGCCCTGGCCATTAACATAAGCATGAACGGAAAGGATTTCGATGAAATTTTAAAGCAGACAGGCATGGAACAGACGAAATTGAAAAAGATGCTCGATACCATGTCTGAAAAAGGCACCATATGGTTCGACCCTGCCCAAAACAAACCAATCTACAAAGCTGTGGGCATGATTTTCCCCGGGTTGCTCGAAACAGGCCTGCTGGGCAATATTAGGTTTCCCTATTCGGTTGAGCTGGGCAAAGCAATCCATTCAGTATTGCATGAGTGGGTTGATCACACTTTCTCCAGGCTACCCCCGGGATCATTGCCGCTGTGGACTGCACCGGCAGCTTTACCGGAAGATGCCGATCCATCCGACAACCTCCTTGCCCGTGTTCTTGAATACGATGACTGGTGCGTTGCCTTCTGCCCCTGCAAGCTCAGCCATAGGCTTGATACGCCGGGCGATCACTGCCGGCACCTTCTGGAAACCTGCATGCCAAGAGGAGAACTGGGCCGCTGGTGTGTAGAAGCCGGTATGGCTCGCAGGATTACCACTGAGGAGGCGGTTGAAATCATACAAAAATGTGCTGCAGACGGCCTTGTCCATACCGGCGACCCCGGGACTAATGTCCTCTGTAATTGCTGCCACGACTGCTGCCCATACTTCATATCCTGGCATCATCACGGCGTTCAGTTACTTAAGCACAGCAATTACATACCTGAAGTTTATCCGGATGAATGTACCAGATGTGCTGTCTGCGAGGAGCGTTGCCCGGTCGGAGCAATTGAAGTTGAGGACACCGCACTCATAAAAAAAGACATCTGCATCGGATGTGGCGTTTGCGTTTCAGGTTGTTCCACAAAGGCCATAAAGATGGCAAAACGTGCATAGAGATATATTAATAATTTTTCAGGACCTCATTGGCACAGTTATAACCCGGTACGGCTGTTACACCTGATCCCGGATGACATGCACAACTGCACAGGTAAAGATCCTTAATCGGTGTTTTGTACCCTGGAGACCATCCCACGACCGGTCTTAAATCCAGCATGTGATCAAAATGTATGACGCCATGGGAGAGACAACCACCGGTGATGCCAAGCATTTTTTCAAACGTCGAAGGAATAAAAACAGCCTGGTCAATTATGGCGTCTTTTAAGTTAGGTGCCCTTTGGGTCCACTGTCCTATGATTTTATCTGTCATCTCCTTCTTCAATTCGGCATGTTTTTTTGGGGGCGCATGTACCGGGAAATACGGTGCAAAAAAAGTGGCTGTATGACAGCCCTCCGGAGCAAGCGTCTCGTCAAAGAAACTGGGGATGTAACAGTAGTTTACCGGATTTTCAGGAACACGGCCCCACTTACAGGCGTCCCAGCATTTTTCCAAAAGTTCCGGCGAAGGAATGTATGCCATCATGGCTCTGAGGGGCCCCTCATTTGCATATGCCAGATCACCTTCAAACTCCGGCAACTCACTGAGCGTAACATGAATCTGTATATACGGATCGGTATATTTGATCCCCCTGACCTGGTGTACGAAATCAGACGGCAAATTCTTTTCACCAACCATTTTCAGGAATGTCGCATGGGCGTCGGCATTGGAGAGTACCACTTTTGCAGTAATCGTTTCCCCATTATTAAGCTCAACACCCTGAGCTTTACCGTTTTCTACCAGAACTTTCTTAACCCTGGTGTTCAATCTGACTTCTCCGCCTTTTTTTTCCAATGATCTCCGAAGCGCTTCCGAAAACATACCCATTCCGCCCTTTGGCTGTTTAAAGGTGATATCATCACCCGCAGCCGTGATATGATAGGCGAGGGACAAGGCCGTCCCCGGGCTGTATGGCCCCAGATCCGTACCATCGATAGCCATTGCCGCTAAAGAGCCCCTCATGAGTTTGTGCTTTGAGGGATCCGGAAAGACCTCGTCGATAATATCAATTGCACTCCCGTATAACCATTTTCTCATAATATCCCTGGAACGATTGTCAGGCATTCCATCAATGACAGCACTTGCAGATTTGGGCGCAGTATACCGCGTGGGATCGGTGGCGCGGGCAAAAACAGTACCCATTTCATACAGAGCCGTGAGACACTGCAGCGCATCTTCGCCATGGTCGTTTAATATATGTGCCATGGTCTCTTCAGTATCGTTGTAAAGGATATAAGGCGTATCACCTTTTTCCCCGATGACATGGGATGACATGGGGGTATCAATTATTTCCAGGCCATACTCATACAATTCAAGTGTGTCGATCATTTCCTGCCGGCAAACCATGAGCGCCCAGGCCCCGACATTGTGTTTGAAGCCGGGGAAATATTCGGCAGTTCCCGCAAATCCCCCTACCCATCTCTGCTGTTCCAGGCTTAATACCTTTAATCCTTCTTTTGCCAGAACAGTTGCGGCGGCAAGGCCATTATGGCCGGCACCAATTACTATGACATCGTAGTCTGTCATAAAAACCTCCTATTTCCCGTACCTGCTCATATTTTTCAGGCCGAAATGTGATCTGTCCCAGAAAGCTCCCGCTTGATAAGTAAGTGTTATGGTGGTGTGTAAATCAATATAATCTCTCATCATAAGATGGGTGCCTATGGGTATAAGCATCCCGCTCTCTTCAACAAAGCACAGAGGTGTGTAAAGGTCCCTGTAGATCCGCCCTTTTTGATCGTAGCAGAACATTTGCGTTGAATGAAAGAGCTCTGCGTCAATATAGATAATACGTTTGCCGTAGACATAATTCGGATCCTGCTGGGTCAATTTGACCGTATACATGGGACGGCGCATCATTTTTACATTTTTTAACGAATACCCGTCCGCTGAATCAATATATTCGGTTCCGCCTACAACAGGAATCAGATACTCTCTCATCTCTCCGACCAGTTCATATTTATAGGGATAACGGTGAG
>JAUXCK010000156.1 GCA_030618925.1 Desulfobacteraceae bacterium | reverse complement strand
GTTATCGAAGCCTCAGTATCATATTTTGCACCAAAAAAATAAACCCCATCCTTGCCGTTTACACGTTTTGTCGAGTTTTGGGGTGCGAAACTTGAGCAAATAATATAAATGGTGTTTATTCTCTAATAGAAAGGCAAGTATTGTGGCAAGATCCAAAGTGCATCCCATTCACCGGTTCGAAGACTGGCAGGTCTGGCCGGGGTCCTATAAGAATCCGCCGGCAGACGGCAATTTTCCCTTTCCCGAGAACCCGCCGTTGCAGATCACGAAGGAAACCCCTATTGCTTCCATGGGCTCCTGCTTTGCCCGTGAGATTCGAAAAGTACTTCTCAAAGAGGGGTACAATTATATTACCGAGGAAGCCCATCACCCGGCATCGGTTCACGCCAGCGCTGCCTGGGAGCGGATTTACAACACCTTTTCCATTGTCCAGATTTTCAGGTACACGTTTGAAGACTGGGCCCCTGAGATGAGGTGGTGGCGATCCCCGAAATCAGATCAGATTCAGGATCCCTTTCGGCGCATCCTGTTGTACGATACCATTGAAGCGGCTGAGGCTGATTTTAAACAGCACAAGATCCATTCCCGCCGCGCCCTTGAAAGGGCCAATGTTCTCATCATCACGCTCGGGCTGACGGAGATCTGGGAGGACCGGGAAGACGGTTCCGTCATCTGCCTGCCCTCCGGCCCCTATCCGAACGAGGGCGGCGACATGAGCCGGTACCAATTCCGGGTGAGCCGCTACACTGAAAATCTGGCCAACCTGGAAGACATCCATCGAATCATGGAAAGGCACAACCCGGATTGCCGGCTCCTTATCACGGTGTCTCCGGTGCACCTGTGGGCCACCTTCAGAAATGATGCAGACGTGATCAGCGCCTCCTGCAATTCCAAATCCACACTCCGGGCAGCTGCAGACGAGTTTGCGGCGCAGCATGACAATGTGGTGTATTTCCCGGCCTTTGAGATGGCCACTATTTATACGGCCATCATGGGAGAGTCTTACTTTACAGAGGGGAAAGAGAATTTTCATGTAAACAAAAAAACCGTTAAATTTATCATGGATCATTTTTTTAAAATGTATGCCTGACGTCATCAATATAATACGGGCCTTGATATTGACAGGCAGCCGTTATTCGGCTAATGCATCTGGAGAGATGTGACAGCCCGCCTTTGACACTGAAATGAAAACATAAAGGGGACCCATTGGCGTACAAGCAGACAACACTGACCCGGGCCATGCTGGACGAGTCGATTGAGCAGGCCAGGCGGTATCCCCACAAGCATGTTCACAAGGGCGAACTGATTATTTCGCCCGAAGTGTTTCAGACGCCGGGGAGGGAAACCAATATTTTGATCAGCCGGTTTTCCATGCTGGATTGCACGGGCTCCATCCAGATCGGTCCCTGGTGCAATATTTCGGCCCGGTGCCGCATCTACACCCACGACCATATCCATATGGGGCTGACGCCGCTTCTTGCGGTGGAAGAAGAATACGGCGTGATATGGCAGGATAAAATCATAGGAACCGATGTCTGGATCCATGACAGCGCCATGGTGCTGAGCCAGGTGACGCATATCCCTGACGGGGTGGTGCTGGGCGCGGGTGCCGTGTTGACGAAAAACCCGGGGCCCTATGAGGTCTGGGCCGGTGTGCCGGCCCGTAAAATAGATAAAAGAACCCACGCCGACCCGGCAATGATTCAGGAGCGGATGGCCCGGAAAGGGTTTTTACTTAAATAAAAGAAAGCCCATCGAACCCATGGAACAAAAGCCTGTCTATAACATTCTGATGTATTCCCACGACACTTACGGGCTGGGCCATATCCGCCGGACCATGGCCATTGCGTCCCACCTCAGGGGGAGGAAGAGCAATATCATTATCCTGACAGGGTCCCCCATTGCCGGACGGTACTCGTTTCCGGATCGTATCGATTTCGTGCGCATCCCGGGAATGATCAAGAAAACCAATGAAGAATACCTGCCGCTTTCCATTAAAATCAATCCGGATCAGGCCCTTGATATTCGAAAAAATATCATCACTGCCACGGCAAAGACGTTTAAGCCCAGCCTGTTTATCGTGGACAAGGAGCCCATGGGCCTGAAAAAGGAGATTCTCCCGACCCTGGAGTGGCTGCAGTCTTCTCTGCCGGGGACGCGAACGATATTGGGTTTAAGGGACATTATGGATGATGCCCGGACCATAAGGGAGGACTGGGAGAAAAAAGGGATCTATGAGGTTCTGGGGAAGATGTACAGTGAAATCTGGGTGTATGGTATCCGTGATTTCTATGACCCTGTTGCAGAATACGCCATCCCTGAATCCATCAGCAAAAAGATTCATTTTACCGGGTATATCCCCAGGCGCCAGATTGCACGAACCCGTATCGAAAAGGTCAGGGAAGAGCATGGGATCCATGCCGCCGACAAGCTGGTGGTGGTCACCACCGGCGGGGGTGGAGACGGGTTTGAGGTGATGCACCATTACCTTTCCATGATTGAAACCCAGGGACTTCCCTCCGGCATTAAGAGTATCCTGATCACCGGTCCGTTCATGCCCAAAAAACAGCGAAAGGAAATTTTCAGGCGTGCCAGGCGGATCGGCATCACCACCTACCGGTTTTACCGCCACATGATCGATCTTCTGGCAAGCGCCGACCTGGCGGTGAGCATGGGGGGGTATAACACCGTGTGCGAGATTTTGAGCCAGGGAACCGTATGCCTTCTCATTCCCCGGGACACGCCAAGGCAGGAGCAGCTGATCCGGGCCCGGATTTTCCATGAACGCAATCTGCTGGATTACCTGCCCTGGGACGAGGTGTCATCCCGGCTGCTGCGTGAAAAAGTAATCGGCCTGTTGGAAAGTCCGGCCAAATATCAGGAGGCCATGTCTGGATTTCAAATGACCGGAATCGATACCATGCGTCAGCGGCTGTCTGCCTTTAGAAATGAAAACAAATAAACCACGCATGAATCCGCACGCCAAACCTGTGCTGGGAATGATTCTGAAAGGATTTCCCCGCATCTCGGAAACCTTTATTTCCAACGAAATTTTTCTCCTTGAGCAGCTGGGGTTCAGGGTTCATATTTTTTCAATGCGCCGTCCCAGGGAGGCCTTTTCCCATCAAAGCATTAAAAAGATCAGGGCCCCTGTGGATTATCTTCCGGAAACCCTGCTGGCCCCCTTGCCCAGATTTTTGTTCCACAATATCATTCTGGCGGGGAAACGGCCGGTTGTCTATGCCAGGGCACTGAAAATGGCTGCCCGCCGGTTTCTGAGGACCCGCAAATCGGCAACCCTGAAGCATCTGTTTCAGGCCGGATACCTGGTCAACCGGCTGCTGCCCGGAAGCAATGTGGTTCACCTTCATGCACATTTTGCCCATTCCCCCACATCCATCGCCCTGTTTACCGCCAGGCTGACCGGGCTGCCCTTCAGCTTTACGGCCCATGCCAAGGATATCTATACATCAGACGCCCGCCAGCTCAGGGAAAAAATAAATCAAGCCCGGTTTGTGATCACCTGTACTGAATTTAACCGGCAGTATCTGAACCAGCTGTCAAAAGAATCCAAAACACCGATTCATCGCATTTACCATGGGATTGACATAACACTTTTTTCCAGCCCCCGGCCCGGGAGAAAGGTGTCCGAACCCTATCAGCTTTTGACAGTGGCCCGGCTGACGCCGAAAAAGGGGCTGGCCACGGTCTTTAAGGCGCTGCGCTGCCTACATGACCAGGGGGTTCCCATAAAATACACACTCATCGGAGACGGGGAGGATCGTGAAAAAGTGTTGTCCCTTATAAGGGAACTGGGGCTTGACGCAATTACAAAGTGGCATGGCACCCTTCCCCACCACGAGGTGATAAAGCACTACCAGGCATCCGATCTTTTTGTCATTGGCTGCGAGGTGGCTGAAAGCGGCGATCGGGACGGCATTCCCAATGTGCTCGTGGAAAGCATGGCCATGGGGGTTCCGGTGGTGGCCACCCGCGTCTCCGCCATTCCTGAACTGGTGTCGGACGGCAGAACCGGTGTGCTGGTTGAGCCGGGTCAGCCTGAAACCATGGCCATGGCCATGAAACAGCTTTTGACAGATGAGGGGCTCAGACAAAAGATTATCCCGGCGGCAAGAGCCCGGGTAGAAGAGGCATTTGACAATCGCGTATTGATTACCGGGCTTGCAGACACATTCAAGCAGGAAGACAGCTTAACAATGGGCAACGCAGATTTTTCAAAAAGGGGCGGCAGCCATGGATAGCGCTTTCAAGCCCACGCGATTCGGCCTGTTGCGGCATGCCCCCACCGAATGGAACCAGCAGAAGCGCATCCAGGGGAAGACGGATTCACCGCTTATTCCTGCCGGCAGGGCCCGGGCGGCCGCCTGGGGGAAACAATTAAGCCAGTTCTCCTGGAATCGAATGATGGCCAGCGACCTGGGACGGGCGTTGGAAACCGCTGACCTGGTGAACGAGGCGCTGGGGGTCTCAGTCACACAAGACATCCGGCTCCGTGAACAGGATTGGGGGGAGTGGACCGGGAAAACCATAAAAGAGGCGGAAGAGGCCTATGCGGGCGCACTGGCCGAACAGGTCAACAAGGGATGGGCTTTTTGTCCGCCCGGCGGCGAGTCCCGCTTAAGGGTGCGGGAACGGAGCTGCCGGGCCCTTGAAACAGCGGCAGAGGCGTGGCCGGGTGAGACAATCATGGTGGTCACCCATGAAGGGGTGATCAAATGTCTGGTTTACGGGCTTTTGGGCAGGCAGTTTCTTCCTTCAGAACCCCCTCTTTTTAAGTCCCGGTGTCTCCACTGGCTGGTTTGGGGCAGAGAGGGGCTCGGGATAGAAGAAATTAACGCGGTTTTGCTGGATTAGTGGATTGATATTATAATGGATGGCGAAATTCGAAATTTGCTTTTGGCGTTTACTTGAAAAGAAGGGATCGACCCTTTCCTGTTTGGCAACATGAAAATTATCCAATACTGCCAGCATGTGCTCGGCATAGGGCATTTTTTCAGGAGCCTTGAGCTCGCAAGGGCGTTTAAGGATCATGAAGTGATTCTTGTCCTCGGCGGGCCGCGGGTGGAAGCCGACCTGCCGGAAAATGTCCGGGTATTTCAGCTTCCGGAGCTTATGATGGATGCAGATTTCGGCTCTCTCCATCCCTCTAGAAGCAGCAGGCCTGTTGAAGCGGTCAAGGAACAGCGGCAGGTTGAATTTTACAATCTCGTCAAAGAAGAAAAGCCGGATGTGCTGATTATGGAGCTTTACCCCTTTGGCCGAAAGGCATTCCGGTTTGAGCTTGATCCGGTTCTTGAAGGCATCCGCAGCGGCAACCTTTCTTCAGCCTGTGTGGTGAGCAGTGTTCGGGATATTCTCGTGGAAAAATCAGATGCCGTTAAATTTGAAACCCGCGTTGTTCAAACATTGAACACATATTTTGATGCAGTGCTGGTGCACTCGGATCCGGGTGTGACGACCCTGGACAAAACCTTTTCACTCATGGATCAGATTTCCGTCCCGATTGTTTACACCGGGTTTGTGGCGGCTAAACCAGACCCGGGTATTGAACGGTCGCTCCGGCGGAAAATAGGGATCCGGGCAGATGACAGGCTGGTGGTTGTCAGTGCCGGCGGCGGAAAGGTGGGGGCGCCCCTTTTAAATGCAGCGGCAGAGGCGGTTCGCCTCATGGAAGGGGATTTTCCCCTTTTTCTGCATGTTTTTACAGGCCCTTTTATGGATGCAGCAGATGTGGACCGTCTGAAACAAAATGAATCAGAACGGGTTCGGGTGAGCCGATTCACGCCTGACTTCGTGTCCTGCCTTGCCGCAGCCGATCTTTCCATCAGCATGGCCGGGTACAACACCTGTATGAATTTACTGGCAACAGGCACAAATGCCCTGGTATGGCCTTTTGATCAGAATCGTGAACAGCGCATCCGGGCTGAAGGCCTTGCCCGTCTGGGTGCGGTAAGGGTTCTTGGCAGGGAAGATCTTTATCCCCAACAGCTTGCCGGCATGATCAAGAGCGCTTTACTGGAAAAGGACCGGGTATTGGCGACCGTTGACCTGGAAGGGGCCCTTCACACAGCACTATGGATAGAAGACCGGGTGCGGTCTTTGGGGAGAGTCTGATGATGTCCTCTTCGATGATGACACCGTCGGTATTATCCATGTGGCAGTCACTGCCTGAACGCCTGGGGATCGACATGGCGGCCCGGATCACCGCAGCCCTGAACGCACGGGAGAGCAGCGCACCCTGCATTGTTTTTTTCCGGGCAGACGATATTGCGGTTCCGGGCAAACAGCTGGCCAGGTTAATGGCCCTCTTTACGACACACCGGTCCCCTCTCTGCCTGGCGGTGGTGCCGGCCTGGTTAACCCATAAGCGGTGGCATCATCTGAAGACTTTGGGAAAAAAAGACCCGTCTCTGTGGTGCTGGCATCAGCACGGATGGCGGCATGCCAACCATGAACAGGGAGGGAGAAAGCAGGAGTTCGGACCCGGTCGTTCATCAACGCAGATCCGGGCAGATCTTTGTCATGGGCAAGAGAGGCTTCAATCCATTATCGGAGAATCGTTTTTTCCTGTCTTTACACCGCCATGGAACCGCTGCAGTATTGAAACACTTG
>JAUXCK010000071.1 GCA_030618925.1 Desulfobacteraceae bacterium | reverse complement strand
TCCCGATTTCTATGCTGTTGGGGCTTGCATTTGGCGGTATTTTCGATGCCAGGCCGCTTAAAAATTTCATTATCCCCATCACCTTCATTATGGTTTATCCCATGATGGTGACGCTGAATATAAAGTCGGTTTTTAAAGGAAAAGACTTACGGCTTCAACTTTTTACGCAATTCATCAACTTTGTCATAATTCCTATTCTCGCATTTTATATTGGCAAACTTTTCCTCTCAGGCCAAAATCCCAAATATGGTCTCTGGGCAGTGGGGCTCTTTCTAATAGGTGTGCTGCCCACATCCGGAATGACCATATCCTGGACTGGTTTTGCAAAAGGGAACAAGGAAGCCGCCACCAAAATGGTTGTCTTTGGCCTTGTTATCGGTGCCATTGCAGCCCCGGTCTATACCAAGGTGTTCATGGGTGCGACCATCGATGTCAATATGCTCCACATGTTCAGACAGGTCGCCTTATTTGTATTCGTACCTTTGATTGCCGGTGTGATAACACAGGTGATGCTTAAGCGAAAATATGGGGAAAAGGCCTGGGACGAGCGTTTAAAACTCAAGTTTCCACCGTTTTCCGCCATAGGCGTTGTGATGATCGCCTTTCTTGCCATGTCGCTCAAGGCCAAAAACATCCTGTCCAACCCGACGGATATTCTTGTCATTATCATTCCCCTGGTTTTATTTTACGCCATCACCTACCTGCTCCTCTCCATTATCGGCAAACTGATGTCCCGGCGCGGAGATGCTGTTGCCATGGTTTTTGGTGTTGTCATGCGTGACCTGTCCATTGCCCTGGCAATCGCCATGACCGCGTTTGGTAAAGAGGGAATGACAATCGCATTGTTGATTTCACTGGCCTACGTGATTCAGATCCAATCTGCAGCCTGGTATGTGAAATTAGCGGATAAAATTTTTGGCGAACCTGTCTCCAAGGGTGAACCGGCTGAAAAAGAAATTGAACAAGAGCTTGACAAGGCAGCCGACCACATGGCAGCCGGTCCTGAAATAGCACCCATGGTGCCGGACATAAAAAAGATACTTTACGCGACTGATTTGTCTGAAACAGCAAGATATGCTGTGCGTTATGCCTGCAGTATCGGGAACAGATACAATGCTCACGTCACTGTGCTCCATGTGGTTCCGGATATCGTCGAAGAGTTTTCATCTACTGCCGGAATTAATCTTGTTGAGCATGTGAATGAAAAAAAATGGAAAGAACTTAACAAAAACAGAATTGCCAACGCAAAAGAAGCCATGGAAAACCGGATCAGGGAAACATCTGCTCTGGTCATGAAAGAGATTCCAGCCTGCCCCATCTCTGAAGGGGATATTCGGGTTGAAGTGGGAAATCCTGTTAAAAACATCGTATCCATTGCCCAAAACGAGGATTACGACCTCATTATAATGGGAACGCATGGACATGGTAAACTGGACGATTTAATGATCGGGAACATTTCCAGTGGTGTGATCAGAACCAGTTCAAAGCCGGTGCTCATTGTGCGAATTCCTGAGATGAAAAGTTAAATTATAATATTAGGAGATTTTATCATGAAAGAGGTTTCTTTTTCAGACATCGCGATCGTGGCATGCGGCACATTGAGCATGGAACTGAATCAATTACAGGAAGAAGGGTTTCTGGATACTGAGCATTTGCATTATACAACACCAGGGCTTCATCAGGACATACATGAGCTGGAAAAACAGCTTGTTCATCAGATTAACAAGGCCAAAGAAAAAGTTAACAAGGTCATTGTGGTGTACGGCGGAAAGTACTGCTATGTCAATCCGGACCAACCGTTAAGGACCCTGCAGCAAATCATCGAGGAGCAGGGCCCGGGCATTGTTAGAATAGAAGCGACCCACTGCATGGATATACTGGCAGATGAAGATACACGAAATAAGCACGCAGAAGAACTTGTGGGAGACGAAAAAGTTTGGTGGATGACCCCGGGCTGGGTTAAATTCCGCAAACAGGTGTTCAAAGGATGGGACAAAGGTATTGCGAATGAAAATTTTCCCAGACATACCGGTGGTGCAGTGGTCCTTGACGGGATAGGGTACCTTGATCAATATATGGAAGAAAACCCGGAAGCATTTCTGGAATACTGTGACTGGATGGGGATACCGATGCAGGCTTGCCCGGTTTCCCTGGACAGGCTGAAATCACTCCTTCTATCCCAGGCCGGGAAATTGAAGGAGAGCTGAAAATATTTTAACACTTCACAGTGAAAGGAGGGGATTTAATAAAGGCGAATATGAAAACAAACTAAAACTCAGGATCAAAACAGTCAACCTTTAAAAGAAGGAGAATAACAATGGCTAAACAGAAAAAATACATGGTTGTTCACAACAATGCAGGAGTTGATTGTAAGGTTGTCCAGGGCAACTGGAGGAAACTGGCAAATGTTGAGTCCGCCACATGGGTAAGGACTTATTTTAACGAAGATAAAGGCATGCGATATTGCCTCTGGCTGGCGAACAATGAAGAACAGCTGAAGGAAATTTTTACGGAGATGAATGTGTCCTGGGAATCGATAGTAATTGTTGAAGAGACAGTGCCGGACCTGTGGGGTGAAAATTGGGAAGCGCATGTTGAAGCTGAAAAAACAGCTGACACGCTGGGTGTTTAGCGTAAAATCTATACTGGTGTTATTAGTTTGACAGTATTCTGATGAAAAAATCGGTTTTAAGGCGGTTAAATATATACCGCCTTAAAACCCATTAGGCGGCATTGTCTCCAAAGCGCTGTCACGATAAAGGAAATAATACCCGATAAAGGAATAATACCGATAAAGGAATAATAATTGATGAAGCATGGACATAACGATAAAGTCAAAACGAAAATCAGTGATATGACTTCAGGAGCAGAACCGCATAGCGATCAACAGGCTCCTGAGAAAATCGGAATTCTGACAAGATTTCTAACCTGGATTGCCAACGGCGCTAAAAATTCATGTGTGACTTGAAAGCCCAAATATTGATGACCTGCCGGGACGGCAAGGCAAAAAATCGGACAAAACATATAAATCTTGATTTAGGTCAAGGTTATGATTATAGACATGAAGTATTTTCATTCATGAGAAAAAATTTTCGAAGGGTGAATCATTAGTGGCCCAACGAAAATCCTCATTATCGTAGGTTGTATTGCAGGTTGGGTAGAGCGAAGCGAAACCCAACAATAAAGCGAAACCCAACGAACCTGTTTAAAGGGTTTTCGTTCGGACACTAATTAACAATGCTTAACTCAAAGGAGGAACATTATGTTTTGTTTTCAATGTCAGGAAACAGCGAGGAACACAGGCTGTACCGTTAAGGGTGTTTGCGGAAAACCAGAGGATACCGCAAATCTTCAGGATCTTTTAATCTATGCATTAAGGGGACTTGCTGTTTATGAAGAAAAGGCCGGTGAACTGGGTATTTCAAACACAGAAAACGGATTGTTTGCGGCTCAGGCGCTTTTTACAACCATCACCAATGCCAACTGGGATGATGACAGGTTTGTCGCGCTTATCAAAGAGACCCTGAAGCGCAGGGAAACGCTTAAAGACAAGGTTTCGGCAGCCTATAAAGAAAAGAACGGTAAGGATTTCGATGAGAGTCTGCATCATTCTGCCACCTGGTTTTCAGATACCCTGTCCGAATTTCAAGAAAAGGCAAAAACAATTGGGGTTCTTGCAACGGAGAATGAAGATGTCAGGTCTCTGCGGGAGCTTTTGATCATCGGTTTAAAGGGAATTGCCGCGTATGCGGATCATGCCGCCATCCTTGGCGTTGAAAAAGATGAGATTTACAATTTTATAATGGAAGCCCTGGCTTCGACCACCAAAGACCTTTCAGTGGATGACATGATCGGGCTTGTGATGAAGGCCGGAGAATTTGCCGTAACAACGATGGCCGCTCTGGATGAAGCCAATACCACCGCTTATGGCCATCCTGAAATTACCGAAATTAATATAGGTGTCGGCAGCAATCCCGGCATTCTGATAAGCGGTCATGACTTAAAAGACATGGAAGAGCTGCTGAAACAGACTGAGGGCACAGGCGTTGATGTATATACCCACGGTGAAATGCTTCCGGCCAATTGCTATCCGGTATTTAAAAAGTATGATCATTTTTTTGGCAATTACGGGAGCTCATGGTTTCATCAAAATGCGGAATTTGAATCTTTCAACGGCCCCATCCTGATGACCACGAATTGTATTATTCCCATCAAAAAGGGGAACTATAAGGACAGGATCTTCACCACAGGCATGAGCGGGTATCCTGAAGTGGCTCATATCCCGGACAGACCGGAAGGTGGCGCAAAGGACTTTTCAAAGGTTATCGAACTGGCCAAAAAATGCCCGCCGCCAACAGAAATTGAAACCGGCAAGATCGTCAGCGGGTTTGCCCGCAACCAGGTTTTAGCGCTTGCAGACAAGGTTGTTGATGCTGTGAAATCAGGGGCAATCAAACGCTTCGTGGTGATGGCCGGGTGCGACGGACGTCAGAAGACAAGAAGTTATTTTACGGAAGTTGCTGAAAATCTGCCAAAAGATACTGTCATCCTGACTGCCGGGTGCGCAAAATACCGCTACAACAAACTCGACCTTGGCGATATCGGAGGAATTCCACGGGTGCTTGATGCCGGGCAGTGCAACGATTGCTATTCTCTTGTGGTTATCGCCCTGAAACTCAAAGAAGTTTTTGAGCTTGATGATATCAACGATCTGCCCTTATCATTCGACATCGCATGGTATGAGCAAAAGGCAGTCGCGGTTCTTCTGGCGCTGCTTCATCTGGGTGTCAAGGGAATTCGGCTTGGGCCGACACTGCCGGCATTTCTTTCTCCGACAGTGATAAATGTTTTGGTGGAAAAATTTGATATCAAACCCATCGGCACGGTTCAAGAGGATATCGAGGCGATGATGGCCGGGAAATAGTGCGCCAAATTATGGCTTTGGCCACTGAGGACACTTGCTGAGAAAAAACTGTAAAGGATCGAAAAAATGGATAAATATATGTGCATCCCCTGTGGATATGTGTATGACCCGGAATTGGGGGATCCTGAAAATGGAATTCCTCCCGGAACCCGGTTTGAAGACTTGCCCGATGACTGGCAGTGTCCTGTATGCGCTGTTGACAAGGATGAGTTTGAAAAAGTAGAGGCATAAAGGATGGATGCCTGTTCAAGGCGGGGCTCCGGTGCGGAGCACCGCCTTTGTTATCCCGGAAAATTCAAAGGGATTTTCAAATAACTGATATTATTGGTGCCGGGTGCTGGAAGGCGGCCGGCATCAATATTGACCTGCACACTTTGGAAAATAAGCTTGGGCAGTTTTAGCTTGCTGTCACGGGCGGTTCTGAACTCAACATATTCGCTTTCACTTCTGCCTGCCGGCAACTGGATATTGTTCTTTTTCTCCTCTCCGATGGTACTCTCATACTGAAGTTCCCGGCCGTTGGGCTGGTAGTCATGTCCTGTAAACAGCCGCGTGGTATCGGGAAGGGTATACAGCCGCTCCGTTACTGAATGATAGAGATCCTTTGCACTGCCGGCCGGGAAATCACATCGTCCTGTACCATAATCCGGCATGAACAAGGTGTCTCCGGCAAACACCGTATCTTCAAAACAATAGCTGGTACATGCCGGCGTGTGACCCGGGGTGTAAAGGACTTTAAAATTCAGTGACCCCGCCTGAATTTCTTCATTATCAACAAACAGTTCATCAAACTGGCTTCCATCTGTGGGGAAGTCTTCGGGAAGATCGAAAACACCCTTGAACAGGTCCTGAACAATTGTGATGTTTTTTCCAATGGCGATCCTGGCCCTGGGGAAAGCGATTTTAAGCGCCTGGGATCCGGACAGGTGGTCGGCATGGGCGTGGGTTTCAAGGATGAAGTGAATGTTCAGCTCGTTGGCTTTTACATATTCGATCACCTTGTTCATAGATTCTGTTGAGGTGGTTGAAGCCCATTGATCGTAATCCAGCACAGGGTCGATGATGACCGCGTCTCTGGTGTCAGGGTCTTGTACAACGTAGGTCAGTGTAAAGCTGATTGGATCGAAAAAATGTTTAATTTTCAGCATGGTTTTATCCTCCTTACCGTTTAAGTTATGCCTCGGCAGGGCACTGGGCAACTGCTTTGGCAATTGTTTTCATGTGGGTTTTTTCAGCCTGGGCGATGGTCAGCAGGGCGTTTCGGGTTTGTTCGTTTTCCATCTGTTCTGCCAGGTTTTTGTAAAGATCATACGCAGAATACTCGATGTCGAGCGCCAGTTCCATAAGGTTGAGACAAAGATTTCCTTCCAGGCTGTTTACCTGTTGAATGATGTCTTCAAGGTTTTCACCGCCTTCCAGGATGTCTCCACTAAGTGTTTCAAACATTTGTTCAAAGGTAAGGGCTTTTTTGGCATCTGGCTCCAGGTAGTGATAAATCGTTTTGGCATGGGCAATTTCAACATTGATCAGGGATTCAAATGTCTTTGAAAATGACTCTTCGGCAAATCGGGATGTCAGATAGGTATAAAACCGGAACGCACCCTTTTCCAGCCCCATTGCCGTGTGGAGGAGTTCCTGCGGGGTTTTGGCTGCATCAAACACCTGAACCTTTGGCAGGCCCTTCATTGCCTTGCCTTCCCAGGCCATGAACCCGCCTGAAAGATTGTAGATCTTTTTTTGAGAAATTTCGCTGTCCGCCACGATGGTGGCTGCCGCCCGGGAGCGTCCTCCGGCTTTGCAATTGAAGACCATCTCCTTTTCTGTCGGCAGGTCAAAAAGTTTGGATTCAATGTCGCCCAACGGAATAAGATGGGCGCCCGGGATATGCCCTTCACTGTATTCTTCCGGCTGGCGAACATCGATAAGGATATAGTCTTTTTCATTCCTGGTTTCCATATAGCGCTTTAACGCGTCAGGGGTAACATCCTCAAAATCAGTTTTAATCGTCATACCGCCTCCTTTTTCCTGGTAAGGGTGAAAAAATAGTTCACCCGGAATAAGGTTGTTCAAAAGAATAAAAGGGTTAAACAGGTCTTTGGGAAAAAGACCTCATCTGCTATTTAATGCATCATACTGTTATGACCGATAGCGAATAATACAGGGGGCATCACCCTGTGTCAAGGTGCGCTATCTCTATTTATTCCTTGACAGAAAAAGAGGGGGCACGTATAGCCTGTAAAAGAAAATGACATCATTATCAATCATATGAAAACCTACCTCGACTGTATCCCTTGTTTTATCCGTCAAACCCTTGATGCTGTGCGGGTGGCCACAACCGACCCGGCGTTGCATGAACTGGCGCTTCGAGAAATTCTAAAGGCTGCCGGCGAGGTTGATTTTTCCCTTCCGCCCCCCCTGATGGGGCATCGCATTCACCACTTGATTCGAACCCTTACCAATGTACCGGATCCATATAAGTTGCTTAAAGACCAGTATAACACGTATGTATTAGGCCTTTATCCGGCCTTAAAGGAATTGGTAGAAGGCTCCCCCGGGCCGATTGAAACAGCAGCGCGTCTGGCCATTGCCGGAAATATCATAGATTTTGGTGCAACGATAAAAGTGGATCAATCCATTGTCGATAAAACCATAGAATCCTCTCTGGGGGACAAACTCTTCGGCAGTATGGCCGAGTTTCAGGCAGCCGTAAATTCGGCCGGGCGTATTTTATATATCGGGGACAATGCAGGGGAAATTGTTTTCGACCGGCTGCTTATCGAACAGCTGCCCACAGAACGGGTGACCTTTGTTGTCAGGGGCGGGCCTGTGATAAACGACGTGACAATGGCCGATGCCATGGATACCGGGATGACAGAACTCGTAAAGGTGATTGACAATGGTTCGGATGTGCAGGGGATTATTCTTGAAGAATGCTCAGAGGAATTCAGGCAATCTTTTGCGAAAGCCGATCTTGTTATCGCCAAGGGCCAGGGGAACTATGAAACCCTTTCCGGTGTGGAAAAACCGATCTTTTTTTTATTGAAAGCAAAATGCCTTGTTGTCGCAGGGCACATTGGCTGTGATTTGGGAAGTATGGTCATTGGCCGGGTTGAAGATTTTAAACCTCAGGAACTGAATCATCATGTATAAACACCTGTTCGGCCCGGTGCCTTCAAGACGGCTGGGGATATCGCTGGGCCTCGATCTTGTCCCCATGAAATCGTGTTCACTCAACTGCACCTATTGTGAATGCGGCGCCACAACCCGCCTCACCCTGGACCGAAAGGAATATGTCCCCTTTAACGCCATCAAAGAGGAGCTGACACACTATTTCTCCCATAATCCCGAACCCGATTATATAACCTTCTCGGGGGCTGGCGAACCGACCCTGAATTCAAAAATCGGTGAGGTGCTGGGTTTTCTGGAAAGTCAGATCTCGGATATCCCGGTTGCAGTGCTCACAAATGGAACATTGCTGTATCAAAAAGAGGTGCGGGATGACATAAAAGGGGCGACCATCGTCATCCCCTCCCTGGACGCTGCAACAGGAAAGATTTTTACAAAGATCAACAGACCGCATCCCGGGTTGCGCATCAAAACGATTATTGACGGCATCGTCCGGTTTCGAAAAGAGTATACAGGCCAAATATGGCTGGAAGTATTTTTGGTGCCGGGTCTCAATGACACACGGGAGGAACTGGCCGGGATAAAGCAGGCGATTGAGAGAATTGAACCCGACCAAGTGCAGCTCAATACACTGGACAGGCCCGGGGCTGTGACGTCTATCCGCCCTGCCACCCGGAAGGAGCTGGAACGTGTTCTGGATTTCTGGCAGCTTGATAATGCCTCCATCATTGCCCAGGCCCCGGCCCGCAAAGCGCTGCGGTCTTTTCGCACGGATGTGGAATCAACGATTCTTGAAACCATTGCCCGGCGGCCGTGCACCCTGGAAGATCTGACAAGCATTCTGGGCATGCATGCAAATGAGATAAATAAATATCTGGGTGTTCTGGAGGCGGATGGAAAGATAAAAACAATTGCCCAGGAAAGAGGATATTTTTATCAGTTAAACCGGGCCTGATTTTTTTAAATTTGAAACGCTCAATCCGCTTTTATCCTGCAGCCTATCCCCTTCAGGTTTGGCGTGCCGAATTCCTTTCCCAGCTTTTCTGAAGAGGTGAGCATATTAAAGTTGGACCTTTTCCATCCGTACAACGAGCCCGCATCTTCTTCCGGAAACCACCATCCATGAGAAGCGCTTATCACTTTTGGATCAATGCTCTCGGTGAGATGGGCCACATGGGTCATTCGGCCGTATCTGGTTTCAATCGTCATAAAGGCCCCATCATTGATGCCATAATGTGAGGCTGTTTCAGGGTGGATATGGGCCCTGGGGTGGGGCCTTTTGGCCCTCAGCTGTTTTATCCATCGATAGGATGAGTGCAGGAAATACCGGCTTTTGGCAGAGGTCAATACCAGGGGATAATCCGGGTCCTCCTTCTCGGGCAGTTCTTTAAAATCCGGAAAAGGCGCCAGCTTAAATTTTTCGGCCGTACTCAGTTTTAATTCGACCTTGCCGGTGGGTGTCTGAAATCCCTTTTTTTCATATTGCCTGAATGTGTCCCGGCCTTTTAAAATCCCTTTTTTTACAAACCCGGCGTAGGAGAGGCCGGATGGTTTTAACACATCTTCCAGGAAGCGGCCGGGGTCGTCATGCCAGTGCTCGGCCGGGCTGATTCGCTTGCCCAGTTCATTTATGATTTTGAGGTCGGGCCAGCAGTCTTCCGGGGGGTCAACTATTTTGGGGCGTGCCAGGATATATCCGTGCCCGAGGCCATAGTGACCGATATCGTCCATCTCATAATGACTCGCAGCCGGAAGCACAATATCTGCCATGGCCGCTGACGGGGTCATATAAAGGTCGGCGATGGCGAAAAAATCCAGCCCCATGAGCGCATCATAGGTTTCCCGGCTGTCTGCCCAGGACAACATGGGGTTAGACCCCATGGCATAGAAGCCCTTGACAGG
>JAUXCK010000332.1 GCA_030618925.1 Desulfobacteraceae bacterium | reverse complement strand
TGGAAAATGCCATCTCCTATGACATCTGGAAGGAAAGAATAACAAAACGCCTTATCATTGAAAAAGTTATCGCCCTGGAACTGGAAAATAAAATTACTATTACTCGGGAAGATATTTTAAAATACTATTCTGAAAATGATATAACCGGTAACACCGCCTCGGAACCCTTTGATGAATCAAAACAGATAAACCAGAAGATGATTCAAAAAATCCGTCGCAAAAAGGCGGAAGAAGAATATCAACCATGGATTACCCGAATTAAAAACGAGGTTACCATTGACATAAACAAAGACCTGTGGGAAAAACTGGCAACCCCTTGAAGGGCCCGGGCATTGCGGTTTCAACATTTCCATCACCAGGACAAAAACCGAAAACAGACAAAATTCAACACAGGTTCAAATGACCCGATTCAAACATATGACTTCATTCAAACCCATCCTTATTCTGTTCCTGACCTTTGGAATTTTTTACCCCGGGCCTGCGGACTCGGAAAGCACCGAGATTGTTGATCGGATTGTTGCTGTTGTCAATGATGACATTATTACCCTGTCGGAATTAAACCAGGTGACGGGACCGTATATTAAAAAAATAAATGCCGACGGGTCTCCTTCGGAAAGAGAAAAAACAGAAATTTATAAAATTCAGGACAATGCGCTGGACAAGCTGATTGACAGGAAGCTTGAAGAACAGGAGATAAAAGAAGCCGGCATCACTGCCACCGATCCGGAAATCGATGGCGCGATTGAAACCATTAAAAAAAACAACTCCGTGACCGATGAGGATCTGCGAGAAATGTTGGCCAGAGAAGGCCTGACCATGGCGCATTATCGTGAACAGATCAAGAAAAAAATTCTCAGATCAAAACTCATGAATTATCAAGTCAATTCAAAAATCATTGTGACCGAGGAGGATATCCGGACCTATTATGAGGCACACAAAGATGAGTTTTCCGAAGAGGGCAAATACCATTTGCGCCACATCATCATGAGGGTCCCCAGATATGCCACCACTCAGGCCAAGAAGGACATTGTCGCCCGAATGGAAATGGTTCATGAAAGGCTGAAACAGGGAGACTCTTTTGAAAAAATGGCCCGGGAATATTCTGAGCCGCCTTTGGCCAAAAAAGGTGGGGATCTCGGTTCTATTAATACAAATATACTGTCTGATCAGATACAAACCGCGCTGAATGGGTTGAAGGCCGGCCAGTTTACTGCTGTACTTGATACAGAGCAGGGTTACCAGATATTTTATGTTGAAGACGTTTTTCAGACCCGTGTGAAACCCTTTGAAGAAGTTTCTCCCAGGATTCAGGGAAAACTTTTTAATGAAATGCTGGATGAGGCTCATCAGGCATGGGTCTCGGAACTTAAAAAAAAATCAACCATTATCAAAAAGCTGTAATGTGTTAACGATGACATCGAATAACGACACCCTCTCATTTGGAAACCATTTAAAAAACATTCGTGTTGAAAAAGGGCTCAGCCTGGAAGACATCGCAAATGAAACAAAAATTTCCGTGAATGTTCTTACCCATATCGAAAAAGAAGCGTTTGACCGGTTGCCGAGCCAGACAGTGACAAAAGGATTTCTGCGGTCTTATGCAAAGGCTTTAGACACGGATGGAGAATTGGCAGTTCAGGGTTATTTATCAGGTTATATGGGGAAGCAGAAGGACATTGAATCCTCAGATCGTTTCCTGGGATCCGGTTCAAGGCAGTCGCAGCGGCTGATATTTTTGGTATCCCTCATCTGTATCATTATTTTGTCGGTTTACGCCCTGTCCACCAGAAAGGAACGGACTGAACCCAACCCCTCTCTGCCCGCTGCCACTGAAACGGAAAAAACCGCCCCGGTACCGGGAACCCCGGCAATTCAAGAAACGAAACAAGTGACTTCCGAAACACAGCAACTTAGCATTTCAGCTGTTGAAGAGACCTGGCTGAAAATCATTATCGATGAGAAGCCGCCAAAAGAGTATACGCTTGCGCCCGGGGACCGGCTGGAGCTTGTCGCATCCTCAAGCTTTAATATACTCATCGGCAATGCCGGCGGCATCCGGATGACGGTAAATGATGAACCCGTCAGCGTCGAAGGAAAAAGCGGGCAAGCGGTTACCATTCAAATACCGTAAAACTGGGCCGGTCAAATACCGTAAAACTGAGCCGGGTGTTTTATACAATTAACTTAATTTTTAAAATTTTTAGCACCGCCCGACAGGAATATCATGCTGAGTGAACATCATAAAATTCTGATCGACAGTATTAAACGACTGTTAAGGCGGGGCGCACTCCCACACCTGGATAAAATTATCAACAAAACCCATGCGGCAGACCTGTCCGTTGTCTTCCGGCATTTTTCTCTTCCCCACCAGATCAAGCTGTTTGGCATGATTAAAGATGTCCAGCAAAAGGGTATTCTTTTCAGTGAATTGGACGATGATACCTTCCTGGATCTTGTTGAGGACATCAATATCACCGATATGGTTGAAGTCCTGGAACAAATGCCCACCGACGATGTGGCTGACCTGATCGGAAAGCTTCCAGAGGAAAAGTCAGATACAATCCTTAAAAAAATGGGAAAGGCAGACTCTGAAGAAGTAGAAGAGCTTCTTCAGTATGAGGATGATACGGCCGGCGGTATTATGATTCCGGATTTTATAGCGCTGAACCAGGAAAAAACCGCCAGGGAAGCCATTGAATCGTTGCAGAAAGAGTTTCTTGAAGTGGAAATGCCTTTCTACCTTTATGTGACAGATGAGTATGAAAAACTTGTGGGGGTCTGCTCCTTGCGGCAGCTTGTTGTCGTGCCGCCGGATACACCCCTAAAGGAGTTTATGACCACAGACGTTTTCTCCGTCCAGACAAATACGGATCAGGAAGAAGTCGCTAAAATCGTGGCCCGGTATGACATCCTGGCAGTACCTGTTGTGGATGACACGAGCAGTCTGGTGGGAATCGTCACGGTGGATGATGTCATCGACATTTTCCGGCTTGAAGCCACAGAAGATATCCTTAAAATGGCTGGTGCAGGGGAAGAATTTGTTGAAACAAAATCCGTTTTTGGAAGCGTACGAATCCGGCTTCCCTGGATGTTTGCAAGCTTTGTCGGCGGCATTTTTGCCATTTTAATTATCAGCCGATTTGAAAAGAGTCTAACGGAAATTGCATACCTCGCCGCTTTTATACCCATTATCATGGGAATGGGCGGCAATATCGGCACACAATCCTCCACCATCGTTGTCCGGGGGCTTGCCACCGGCCGGCTGAATCTCAGGGACCTCTGGCCGGTTGTGTTTAAGGAACTCTCGGTCGGCCTGGTTCTGGGTGTGATTTATGGCCTGCTCCTCGGTGCTGTGGCTCAATTTCACTATACAAAAGAAGCCCTGACCCTGTCTGTCAGCCTTGCAGTCGTCTTATCAATGTCAGTGGCAGCCCTCGTCGGCTCACTGATCCCCATGGTATTTGCCAGGCTCCACATTGATCCGGCGGTCGCCACCGGGCCGTTTGTGACCACTTCCGTCGATATTATCAGTGTCTTTTTCTATTTTACAATCGCCACCACCCTTCTGGGTATTTAATGCCTATGACCAGTTTTTCGACCCCCGGCATCATGCTTCGTCGAATAGATTACGGTGACTATGACTTGATCATTACCCTCATGACACGGGAGCATGGAAAAATTTCTATTATCGCCAAAAATGCTAAAAAAAGTGTCAAACGGTTTTCAGGTATCCTTGAACTTTTTTCAGTCCTTCAAGTTGTGGGGAAAAAAGGACGGGGGAAACTGCCTTTTCTGCAAGAGGCCACCCTGTCGCTGCCGTTTTACAGTATCCGGGAGAATATTAAAAAAACAGCCTACGCCAGTTATTTTGCTGAAATTATAAATACATGGGTGGAAGACAAGTCCCCGCAAAAACAACTTTATGATCTGCTGCAGCATGTTCTTGACGCGCTTGACAGGGACGT
>JAUXCK010000267.1 GCA_030618925.1 Desulfobacteraceae bacterium | reverse complement strand
GACATGGGACACGCGTGATTGTGTGTGCAATTCGTGGCAAAAAAATGACATCCATGACAAAAAGTACAACAGACGTTATTCTATTAGACGTCAACAACATTGAGGTTGTTTACAATGATATCGTTCAGGTCCTTCGCGGTGTCAGCCTGAATGTGACTGAAGGCAGTATCGTTGCTTTGCTGGGCACAAACGGCGCAGGGAAAACCACGACTTTGCGGGCCATAAGCGGCCTGCTTAAACCTGAAAACGGATTTATCAAGGATGGCCGTATCACATTCGGCGGTAAAGATATTACCAACCACCTGGGGACCGATGTGGTCAAAGATGGTGCTGTCATGGTTCCTGAAGGACGTCATGTGTTTAAGCATCTTACTGTGGATGAGAATATCAGAGTCGGCTCAATTACACGAAAGGATGGTATTCAGCAGATCCGGAAAGATCACCAATTGATGTACACTCATTTTCCAAGACTTTCCAAGATTACCCATCGGCTTGCCGGTTACTGCTCGGGTGGTGAACAACAAATGATTGCCATCGCCAGAGCACTCATGGCCTCGCCAAAGATGCTGATGCTGGACGAACCTTCTCTTGGACTGGCGCCCCTTTTGGTGAAAGAAATTTTCCTGAATATACAGCTCATCAACAAAGAGATGGATACAAGCATTTTGGTTGTTGAACAAAATGCAAAAATTGCGCTGGAGATTTCTGATTATGCCTATATTATGGAATCCGGGAAAATTGTTTTGGAAGGTCTCTCGGATGATTTAAAAAATAATCCTGATGTTAAGGAATTTTACATGGGAATCACGCAGGGAGGAGGCAGAAAATCCTTCAAGGACGTGAAATCATATAAAAGGCGAAAGCGCTGGATGTAGATTTTCAATACCTCGGATCTTCAACGTAAGGAGAAAATATGAAAGTTTTAGTAGGATTCACGGGCTCTTCTGCCGCAAAGGCCGCTTTGGAACTGGCCAAAAACCATGCAAAAACATACAATGCCACAGTCCATGTGATGACCTCACTCGAGGGGGGCAGCAGAGAAAAAATCGAGAAGGTCCGCAAGGCAGAGGAAATTCTTGATGCTGCAAAAGATTTTTTGGAAAAGGAAGGCGTTGTGAATGAAATTCACCAGATGGTTCGCGGCTTAACACCGGGTGAAGATATTATCAGATACGCAAATGAAAATGAGATTGATCACATTTTTGTGGGCATCGAGAAAAAATCAAAGACCCAAAAAATACTCCTTGGCTCTACAGCTCAATATATTATCCTGAAAGCCGACTGTCCTGTCACCACGGTTAAATAAAGGATCCCGTAAAATGACAGTTCAAGAAGCCATCATGGGATTTTCCCAAAGTGAAAAAGCCAAGGCGGGCATCATCTGGACCTCCCAGTTGGTTGAAATGACATTGGGATTGCCCGATGCAGAAAAACGGGGAGCTGAAAAATTAATCAAAGCGCTGCTCAGCATGATTATTCAGGAGATACGGCTTGCCATAAAAACCTCAAAAGAGGACGCCTGGAGTGAAGCCGAAAAACATGTTGACATGGCCTTTGTTATGGCCAATTCCGGTGTACTGCACGAGTGCACGTTTCATCTGACCCGTGCATTGAGCCAGGTGACAACGATTGGACAGCGCACCCTGGGGATGTTGAGCGAAAACGGACTGTTTTCACACTAAAAATTTTTATTGCCATTGCCCTCTGTCCTTTTGGGCTATAATTTCAGGGTGGAGCAGTACGACGGTTATCGTCAATTCAATTCCACCTCTTGCGCAGGCATAATCACCTCTATCTTATCGCGTGCAATGTCTAAAAATGGCGTGCGCAAAATCTTACGCCCGTTATGATCCCTTATTTCAGCATCTGTCAAGGCAATGAAGGCTTTGGCCTGTAAAATATAGTCGGTTAGACGCGCGGTTGGAAAACTTTCCACTTCTCCTGTTATGTGGTGCTGATGGGTCAGTATAATCACTTTTGTTTTATTATCCAGTTCATTCACTGCGATGCCTCCTGGTTTAAATGGGGTTCATTTTTTTCGAAAAAGTAAAAACTTCGGTATGGTAGTTTATCGGGTTCTCAAATTGTGAATCGAGCTTTATTGCTGAAAGAAGTATGGATAATAGGAGTGAATTTGACACACTAACTATAAACTAAATGCCGTTTTTAGTCAATTAAAGAATATGCCACTGTCGCCTTGAAACCATGGGTCAAAATGAAACAAGGCACTGGTTTTTTAACCCTCTTCCGTTATAAAGGAGGCCGTATGCCTGAAATCATGACAGCCCAGGGTCCAATTTTACCTGAAGCGCTTGGATTCACATCTATGCATGAACATGTATTATACCAGGGCCGGTGTTTCCGTGAACGATTTAAAGCCCATCTCCCCCCGGATCCGCCCGTGAAACCAGAGGATCCGGTGACACTGGAAAATCTCGGGGAGCTAAAACATGGTTTTATCATGAGCTGGGATGCGATCACCATGACTGATGAAGATATCATGGCAGCAGAGCTTGCGGATTTTAAGGCTCACGGAGGATCTGCCGTCGTTGACATGAGCACACCCGGAATGCGGGTTGATCCTAAGGCAACCCAAAGAGTCTCCCAGAAAAGCGGTATTCACATTGTCATCACAACCGGATTTTATGCGCGGGATTCATGGCCCGATTTTTTTCATGATATGGATCTTAACGATATGGAAACGCACATGATGAAGGAGATTGAGAATGGCATGGAGGGTACGGATGTCAAACCCGGGCACGTGAAGATAGCGATTGAAGAAGATTTTTCCGAACCGGAAGTCAACGCATTGAGAGCAGGTGCCCGTGTGGTCAGGAGAACCGGTTTTTCAATGACCGTTCACCAGGGAATGCTTCTGCCGCCTGAAGGAGGCGAAAAAATTGCAGATCTGCTGATTGATGAGAAAGTGGACCTTAACCGTGTGGTCATCGCCCATAATGATGGACGGTTTGTGGAAAACAACCTTCAAAAACGGATACTGAATCCAGAAGGATGGGGCCTGAAGCTTGAGACAGCCAGAGGCCTTCTGAAACGCGGGTTAAACCTGTCCATCGACTGTTTTGGACATTATTGGGATGCGGAAAGCCTCGGTATCTGCGGCGTTCATGACTGGCAACGCCTGGCCGGTCTGGTTGCATTAATCCGGGAAGGGTATGCCTCCCAACTGGTGATAGGGACCGACACATTTATCAAACTCCTGTTACGTCGATTTGGAGGAGAAAGCTATTGCCGGCTAACAAATTTCGTGGTTCCCACCCTCGAATCTGTAAATGTGTCGCATGAGGAGATTCAGCAAATCACCATTAAGAACCCCGCACGAATTCTGGCTTACTAATCGAAAGTTTTTTTTGTTTTCAACCTGGGCAGAAGGAACAAAAAAATCTTCCTATAGGCATAACGCCCGATTTTCGTATCAAAAACTTTTCGCAGCAATCTGAAAAACACATGTCTTTTATCTTTCCATTTTTCTTCTTCAAAGGATAGTTTTTTTATCTTAAAGGGCTTTTGAAAAAAGCCAATCATAAGGTGAAAGGTAATCACCGTAATGACATCCCATGCCCTTTTGACATGTAATTTTTGAGTTGTATCAATATCCTCACCCATGGCCATTCTGACCAGTTCGATATGGTGAAAAATTTTTAGTTCGCTCTGAAACAGCTCGCGGGCCGCCCAGAGAAGGTAGAGACAACCGCCACAATAAGTGACCAGGGCCTCTGCGCCTGTTTTTTCCGCTTCATTTAACTTAATCCGGCTGGTGGCCAAAATATCAAAGGGAATACGGACATTATGATTCCATGAGGCCCCTGCCCCGAAACCGCAGCAGAGAGAATTTTCTCGTATGTGCGCCATTTCAAAAATGCGGCACCCTGTGGTTTGAATAAGCTTTCGGGCCGTATCCCAATATGGGGCGCCCCCGGCCTTTGAGAAGCAGTTGTCATGCAGTGTGACGGTGAGATCCAGTTTTTTGACGAGTAAGACTTCATTGTCGTCAATTTTTTTTAGCAACCACTGGTTAAAATTGACGACTTCCTGTTCAAAACAAGTGCCCATCTCCTCTGGCTGAACTGTGGTCAGCATATGCTCAACTGCATCCAGAAACGGGACTATGGTCTTGACCTTCCATTGATCAAGGTCATGTTTGCATTTTTTCCCGATAGATCTCACAACATCCAGGTATCCGCCTTGATATAAAGTTGCACCCACCTCCCAGTGATCCAGAAGATCAACGGGTGTGAAATAATTTAACAATCGGGAATTCCCTAAGATAAAAGGATACAAATGAGTAAAATTTCCAATCAGTAAAATGGTTTCTCCGGGCGCCTGGTTCATCCATCCGTCGACAAGTTCGCGCTCCTCGTCTGACATAAGTTTTTCGAGCATTTGAAAAATACTGTTTTCCATAGTCGGACATATAAATCGATAAATGGGAGGGGCGCCCCGATTTTTATAGATCCGGTTCCAGTTTTTTAAAATCAGTTGATAGGGGTGACAGTGATTCGGGCAGTAGTGATTGCATGAAAAGCATGTGGTACAGTGCTGAAGAACAAATTTTCCCCCTTGACCCTTCCGGAGAGACTTGATCTCTTGTTTTGCTATATCTATAGGAAGGTGCAGCTCCGGACACCTGTGGAAGCATTCGCCGCATTGTTCACATGCGGCCTCATTAAAAGAAAATGCATTATGCTCGTTTGATGCTTTATCCATGTGTTCTTTTCCAATATTTTAGGGTGACCAATTGACAAAAGCATATAAAAGGGTTACTCAATTTTCAATACAAATTTTGATTG
>JAUXCK010000040.1 GCA_030618925.1 Desulfobacteraceae bacterium | reverse complement strand
GTGTACACATCCGGTCTGCCCACGGAAACAATCGCCACCGGCACCTTCTCCTCGATGACCACGTCAACCACTTTTTTCGAGTATTCAAGCACCGGTCCGAACCCGACCGCGATATTGACGGCAAAAGGCGCTTTGGTGAGGGCTTTTATTTTTTTTATCTGGACCCGCATCCGCTCGCCGGTTTCCTCTACCTCAATGGTTCTGTCTTTGGAACCGGCATTGGGCCCCAAAGTTCCGAGTCCGCCGGCATTGGATACAGCTGCCACCAGCTCTGCCCCGCTGACCCAGTTCATGGGGGCCTGAATGATAGGATATCGAATTCCCAGCAGTTGACAAATTCGGTTGTTTTCCATTGTTTCCTCCAATTCGGGTTAAACCGTTCACCCGGAAAATAGGGTAAATTTTAATACATAGCGGCACGTTAAACAAATAGAATGTTTAGACATGCCAAGGGCCATATTTGAATATCGTATAACGGCTCAAGCGTCAAGCCGATATTTTTTGAAAAGCGCTGAAGGCGCACAGGTTTTTTTGTTTTCACCAGGATTCCAGGGGTTGTGGAAATAATCTCTTGCACTTGTTTTCCCGGGTTGATAAAAAACGCAATTGCTTTGGTGCATGTCAAACTCTTTTTATCAGAGTCATTGTTCAATAAGGAGACAATTTATGAGCGGCCGAATGGTTGATGAATTAAAATCTTTGTTTGCCCCACAGTCCATTGCCATTATAGGGGCATCCAATACCCCTGGAAAATGGGGAAACAGCATGGTGGTAAGACCCATTCGATCCTCTTTTAGAGGACCGATTTATCCCATAAATCTAAAGGCCAAAGAAATCGAGGGGTTTACGGCCTATCCCAACATTAAGGATGTTCCGGGTCCTGTCGATATGGCGATCATTACTCTCCCTGCGGCGCTGGTGCCTGATGCGGTGAGGGATTGTGCCGCCAAAGGGGTCAAAGCCATGGTGGTGATTTCTGCAGGATTTGCAGAGATCGGGCCTGAGGGAAAAATGCTGCAGGATGAAGTGGTGGATATCGCCAAATCCGCTAATATCCGGTTCATGGGGCCAAACGGCATGGGAATCTATACGTCGGGCGTCCGGTTGAACACGGCGTTTGATTTCATGCCCAAACCGGGCGGTATCTCTTTTATCTCCCAGAGCGGCACCATGGGGGCTTTTCTGATGGGGATTGCCAGCGATAAAGGGTATGGATTTAATGCTTTTTTAAGTGTGGGGAACCAGGCAGATTTGTCCATGGCCGATTATGTCGAGTACCTGGGGGAAGATGAACGGACACGGGTGATTGTTTTATATATCGAGGGGCTGAAAGACGGAAACCGGTTTCTGAAGAATGCCAGTAAAGTGAGTAAAAAGAAGCCCATTATCGTTTACAAAAGCGGGCATGGAGAAGACGGCGCCAGGGCGACCCTCAGCCACACCGCTTCCATTGCCGGATCTGATAAAATGTTCGATGCGGCCTGTCGTCAGGCCGGCATCATCAGGACCTATGATGTGAGTCAAGCATTTGATATTGCAGAAGCCCTTTCCAAACAACCCCTGCCAAAAGGAAACCGGGTGGGAATTGTGGCCGGCGGCGGAGGAATGTGCGTGGTGTCGACAGATTCCTGTAATGGCTACGGGTTAAGCGTTCCGGAGCTGGATGAGAAAACAGTGAATCATTTGGCCCAACACCTTTTGCCCCATGCAGCACCCCCTAAAAATCCCATTGACCTGGCAGCAGATCCAAGGGGAATGACCATTGCCCGGATTGCCGAGGCGCTTGCACAACATCCTGGAATCGACACCATCATTACCGATGCGCCGTTATGGGGAGTGACGACGGGGAACATCAGGGAGAGGCTGGATGCGGCTGAAAAAATTTCACTGATTCCTGAAAAGTACGGCAAACCGGTGATCGCTCTGGCAATGAAGCGGAATATGACCGGTATGGCGTATAAAATCATGAGGGACAAAAATATTCCTTTTTACGAATTCCCCAAAGATTCAGCCAGAGCCGCTTACGGACTTTACATGTACTCGAGATTGAAAAACCGGCCGAATTTGTGAAAATAGGATACCCAAAAGGATGCCGAAGAGAGCATTCACCCGGCACAAAATTTTTTTCTGGGGAGGAATGTTCGGATTGTTTCTGGACAGGGTTTTCGAAGCGCTGATACCCCTTTACCTGAGAGACGGGATAGCTAACTTATAGCGGATTTCACCTTGCAAAAAATTGTATCCGGAGGAAATAACATGGATAAGGTCATCATAACATGTGCGATCATTGGCGCAGGTCCGAGAAGAGAACAAAATCCCAATCTACCCATCACGCCGGAGGAGATCGCCGATTCAGCAGTCGAAGCACATGAGGCAGGCGCCAGTATCGTGCATATCCATGTGAGGGACCCGGAAACTCAGGAAGGGTCAAACGGCCCGGCCCTCTTTGCCAGGGTGTTTGAGCGAATCCGGTCCAAATGTAATGTCATCATTAATCTATCCACAGGACACGGGGGCGGCTTATACGTTCCGCCTGACGGGCAATTGATAGATGAGTTTATCGGGATTCAAAGCCCGGAAAAAAGAGTCGCGCACGTGCTGCAGTTGAAACCGGAGATCTGTTCCCTGGATATCGGATCCATGAATTTTGGTCCGGGCGTTTTTGTCAACGCCCAGGGCATCGTGGATAAGATGGCCGAACTGATTAAAGAGAGCGGCACAAAACCGGAAATCGAACTCTTCGATGTCGGTCATATCGAAATTGCCAAACGACTGATTAAAATGGGTCTGATTGAAGGCACGCCGTATTATCAGCTGTGTTTGGGCACCCCGGGCGGAATGGCTGCCACACCGAAAAATGCAATCCATTTTTTCGAGTGTCTGCCCGGAGGCAGTGTCTGGTCTCTTTTTGGAGTGGCGCATACCCAGTTCCCCATGGTGGCCATGGGCGCGCTGCTTGGCGGTCATGTACGAATCGGTTTTGAAGACAACCTGTACCTGAAAAAGGGAGTGCAGGCCAAAAGCAATGCCGAACTGGTGGATCGGGCGGCTACCATCATCCGCGATTTAAACAGGGAAGTGGCTGCAGCAGACGAGGCCAGGGAGATCCTGGGATTAAAAAAGTAGATTCCAAAAGGGGATCAGGATTCAGCTCCACACCGTCGAACCTCTGGAGATGGTCGTCATAATCAATCCCTCCTAGTACCACTCTATAGTACCTCTATTGAAAATTCAGATAGAAATCAAGAGATGTTACCCCCTGCCATGCAAAGGGGGTGGGGGTGATTTCCTGATTGAGTTTATGTGTTCAATATGGTATTGAAGACTCGATAATAAACATTGTTTAAAAACTAAATAGAGGATGTCAAGAGAAATAGACCATAGTTCAGGGCATGAAGGTATAGCGATTTGAAATTACAGCACCATTCTAAAGGGCAGCATCAGGCTAAAGGGCAGCATCAGGCTGAAGGGCAGTATCAGGGAAAAGCAGGCATGCGTGCACTCGGGATCAATCTCGGCGCCTCAACCGTATCCATTGCCCAGATAAAGGTAAACAACGCAAACGGTAATGGCTCTCCTGATGAACCCCATGTAATTGGCTATTCAATTTATCCTCACGAAGGGAATCCAAAGAAGGTACTGGATTCGGCTCTCAAGAAGATCGATATCGAACCATTTGACCGGATAGCGGTGACCGGGCGGAAGTTCCGTAAGTTTGTCACATTGCCATCTGTGTCTGAATCCAGGGCAGTGGAGTATGCGTACCGGTTTGTCAAACCGGCGGATGTGTCCTGCCCGGCAGTTGTGTCAGCCGGCGGCGAGACCTTCATGGTGTATACCTTAAACGAAGAAGGCAGGATATCCAGCATTTTTACCGGAAACAAGTGCGCTTCCGGCACAGGTGAATTTTTCATTCAACAGCTTCGCAGAATGGATGTGTCCCTGACTGAGGCAGCCGAGTGGGCGGCCACTGAAAAGCCGCATGCAGTGTCCGGAAGGTGCTCTGTGTTCTGCAAATCAGACTGCACCCATGCCACCAATAACGGGATTTCCAGATCAAAAGTCACGGCCGGCCTGTGCAAAATGATGGCCACTAAAATACTGGAACTTTTGAAAAAGGTGCAGTTGCAAAATGTCATGATCTGCGGCGGCACCACCTTCAACCGGATGATGGTCGAATATTTAAAACAGGAGATTCCCGGTTTGATCATCCCGGAAGAGGCGCCCTATTTTGAAGCTGTCGGGGCCGCGCTCTGGGCCCTGGACAACCCTTCGGCCAAAAATCACAACACCTCAGAATTATTCAAAAAAAGAGTGTCCTCCTTTGGGACGCTCCCGGGTCTTTCAGACGCCCGGTCCATGGTTGAATTTAAAACCCTCGACATGGGCAGGATCCGGGCAGGTGATGCATGCGTCCTGGGGCTTGACGTGGGGTCCACCACCACAAAAGCGGTTTTATTGAGGAAACAGGACAATGCGATCCTGGCATCAATTTATCTCCGGACAAACGGTGATCCGGTCAAGGCTTCCCGCCAATGCTATCAAGCCATCCTTGATCACATTCAAACAATTGTGGATTCCCGGGAAATATCAATCATCGGCCTGGGCATTACAGGGTCCGGTCGTAAAATTGCCGGCCTGCATGCGTTCACCCGCGGCGTTCTTAATGAAATCATTGCCCATGCCACAGCAGCCGTGCATTTTGACCCACAGGTCGACACCATTTTTGAAATCGGGGGGCAGGACGCCAAATATACCTATATCACCAATGGGGTGCCATCGGATTACGCGATGAATGAGGCCTGCTCTGCAGGGACCGGATCGTTTCTCGAGGAGTCTGCACTCGAAACCCTCGGGGTGGAGATGGCGGATATTGCCGGCATTGCACTCAACGCCGATCATCCATTGAATTTTAACGATCAATGCGCGGCATTTATTGCGTCTGATATCAAAAACGCCATTCACGAGGGCTCCGGGCAGGCGGATATTGTGGCCGGCCTCGTCTATTCCATCTGCATGAATTACTCGAACCGGGTGCGGGGCAGCAGACCCATGGGAGAAAAAATATTCATGCAGGGCGGTGTATGCTATAACCGCGCGGTTCCGCTGGCCATGGCCGCACTGATCGGGAAACCCATCATTGTTCCGCCGGAACCAGGCCTTATGGGGGCTTTCGGTGTTGCACTCGAAGTTAAAAATAGAATTGAAGCAGGCTTTCTTGACGAACAACAATTTGATTTGCAGCGCCTGGCAAATCGTCGGGTGGGGCATGGCAAATCTTTTCTTTGCCGGGGCGGCAGGGATCACTGCGACAGGGGCTGTGAGATATCACTTATTGAGCTTGAGGGGAAGAAATACCCTTTTGGCGGCGCCTGCAACAGATATTACAACCTGCAGCATCATATCCGGCACGACACAGAAAAGCTTGACCTGGTAAAGGTCAGGCAGCAATTGATATTTGAGAAGTATGGTGCCGGGCGCCCTTGCAAAGCCACAGAAGGAAAAAGGAAAAAGGTGGGGATCAACAGGAGCTTTATGGTCAACACTTACTACCCCCTGTACGCAACGTTTTTCATTGAACTTGGGTTCGAGCCGGTGATCCCCGACGAGATGTCCATGAAAGGCGTTGAAATGCGAAATGCGCCCTTCTGTTATCCCGGGGAACAGGCCCACGGGTTTTTCCATTCACTCCTTTCTGCGGCGCCTGACCTGGATTTTATTTTCCTGCCGCATTTCAAAGCGGTCTCCGCCTCGGGCGAATTCACCAGTTCACAGGTTTGCCCGGTTGTCCAGGGTGAGCCCTATTATCTTAAGGTCACGTTTAAAAAGCGTTTGGACGAATTGAAAAATAAGGGAACAAAAATTCTGTCGCCCCTTTTGGATTTTACCCGGGGACTTCACGGGGCCAAAGAATCTCTTGTCAAAACAGCAATGGATATGGGTGTTGGCCAAGGCCTGGCTGAAAAGGCTTTTGTCGCGGCAATGGAACAACAGGAGACATGCCTTTCGGAGATGAAGGCCATCGGGGAAAACGCCCTTAAAGATCTTGAATCCGATCCCGATCAAATGGGTGTGGTGATATTTGCCAGACCGTATAATGGATTTATCGAGGAAGCACACATGGGAATCCCCAATAAGTTTGCCTCAAGGGGGTTCCCGGTCATCCCTTCTGATTTTCTTCCGGTTGAAGATGAGCAGGCGAAAAAGCACATGTACTGGGGGACGGGGCAGCATTTGCTGCGTTCAGCAAGGTTTGTGGCAGCACATCCACAGCTTTTCGGCACATTTATCACTAATTTTTCATGTGGGCCTGATTCACTGATTATCGGGTATTTCCGGGATATCATGGGGCAGAAACCGTCCCTGACCCTTGAACTGGACAGCCATACGGCTGACGTCGGGATCGAGACCAGAATCGAGGCGTTTCTTGATATTGTTGCCGCCTACCGGAAGCTGGCAGACAAAAAGAAGATCCCGGCACAGGAAAAGTCGTTTGTGCCTGCACGGATTGTCATGGATAAAGGCGCACCAAAGGTCATCACATCCAGCGGGGAAAAGCTGCCCTTTTCCGACCCGCGTGTAACGATATTGATTTCATCCATTGGTGAAATCCTGACACGGCTGGTGTCTGCCGCGTTTCGTTCAATAGGGTTGGCATCTGTCGCTCACCCCCCGGCAGATGAGGAAGTACTGAAACTGGGAAGGGCGAATTCATCGTGCAAGGAATGCCTGCCGTTGATCATCAGCACGGGTGCCCTGATCAATTATGTACGGAACACCAAAGAAGACGATGAAGTGACCTTGATGTTTATGCCCACGGCTTCAGGGCCCTGCCGGCTGGGTCAATATTATATTTTTCTGGAAGATCTTATCAAAAGACATGAATTCGAAGATGTGGCCATGCTCACGGTGACATCTGAGAACTCCTACGCCGGCCTGGGCATGGATTTTGAGAAAAGCATATGGTGGGCCATGGTGGTGGGCGATGTCATGGAAGACGTCCGCTCAATGCTTCTGGCGAATGCATCGGACGTGGAACACGCCATGTCTGTTTTTAATGCGGAACTGGATGTGATCGTCACTAAACTGGGGGAAGGTAATCTTACACGACTGGAAAAGCAACTTCACCACGCGGCCGGGCGGTTTGGCCGGATTCCCATGAAAAGACCGGTGGCGGAGATGCCGGCCATACTTTTAACAGGGGAGATATTTGTCCGGCGGGAGTCCCTGTCCCGAAGGTATTTGACCGAGCAGCTTGCCCGGAGAGGATTTGCTGTTATCTGCTCATCTGTTGCTGAATGGATGTACTATTCCGACTACCTTGTCGACAAGGGGCTCGTGGATTATACCATGTCAAAAATTGAGCGGTTTAAATTCTGGCTGAAGAAAAAAATGATGCGGCGATATGAAACCCGCATCAAAACAATCATAAACGGTTCAGGGGTGATTCATGCCCAACCCGTTGACCTTAAACCGATCATTGAAAACGCCACCCCATACGTTTCACCCGACCTGTCGGGAGAGCCGATCCTCACGGTGGGAAACAGCTTGACCGAGGTGGCATCAAAGGCGTGCGGCGTGATTGCCATCGGACCATTCGGCTGCATGCCGAATCGTGTGTCAGAATCCATTTTAAACGAAACAATGAATCAAAAGGGGAAGCTGGCGACTGATCCGGAAAACCTGCAGCTTCAAACGATCCTCAAGGGGACTCAAGATCTCCCGTTTCTGGCGATTGAAAGCGATGGATCTCCCTTCCCGCAGGTAATAGACGCGAGGCTGGAAGCCTTTTGCCTTCAGGCCGAGCGGCTGCATGAGAAGATGCTGGCCGCAAAACACAGTGTCTATCCATAAATGGTCTCTTTTTTTATTTAATTTAAGCTGATCCTGAATGGAGATAAGACGTATGAATCACGGAATTGTTTTTGATCTTGATCCGATTTTTATTCATTTCGGGTCTGTTCGCATCACGTATTATGGGGTTTTGTTTGCAAGCATGCTGCTGGTCGGGTTCCTTTTCTGGCGCCATCAACTGGTGCGCGGGGGATATTCGGCAGATCTTGCCGAAAAATATACCGTATGGGGCATTATCGGGTTTATTGCCGGGTGCCGGCTTGGGCACTGCCTGTTTTACGAATCAGATAAGTATCTGTCAAACCCCTTGTCCATTCTAAAATTCTGGGAAGGGGGGCTTGCCAGCCATGGCGGCGGGATCGGCGTGTTAACGGTTCTTATTATTATGGCGTACAAAGAGCGGATCAATTTGATTGAATTGATCGATCGGATTTCCCTGACATTTGCAACAGGGGCCACCTTCGTGCGTCTTGGCAATTTTTTGAATTCGGAAATCGTCGGGAGAGCCACAGATGTCCCCTGGGCTGTGCGCTTCATGCGTTATGATCATGGTGCCGTGGCCCGGCACCCCTCCCAGCTGTATGAATTCGGGCTGGGATTGTTTTGCCTGTGTGCATTGCTGCTCGCCGACCGCTGGGCAGGAAAAGAGAGACGCCCTGTGGGTCTGATGGCCGGCCTTTTTGGCGTCATCTATTTCCCCGGCCGGTTTTTTCTGGAATATGTGAAAGAGTATCAGGCGCTTGACACAACTTCAACTTTCACCATGGGCCAGTACTTATCCATTCCCTTTTTTATCCTGGGGGTCATTTTCCTCATATATGCCAAAAATCAACCCCCAAAACCCGCCCCTGTACCGGCTGAAGCGGTAATAAAGGATGACAAACCAAAACAGCCCCGGAAAAATAAGACAAAAAAGAAGAAAAAGCGATCAAAGAAGAAAAAAGCAAATTAAAACCATTGATCGGAGCGATTTGATTCTCATATGGCCCTCATCCTTTTCTGTTAGCAACAAATAGATTTGTCCGGTTTTTTATTAATCAGCGGGAGCTATGAAAAATGGAACCGATTCTTTGTCATAACTGCTTTGAATTCTCCCCCCCAAGCCCACGCCATAAACATCAAAAATACTGTATGAAATCGCATATGGCATTCTGTCAAGAAAGTTGCCATTTAGGCATGATGGATTCTGCGGAGCAGATTTACTCCCCAAAAGTAAATCAGGGAATAAATGCTACAAGCGGTATTAACGCTCATTGACAATATCTTATGAATTGTCATATGCTGACACGTAAATCTCTCGGGTAAGTCGACAAGGTGATACATGAAGACCCATTCTTTTTAAAGGAGGCTTCAGATGAAACATAAATCACTTGTTATTTTTATTATTATCGTTGTTATCTTCTTAGCCGCCTTCTTCTTCCGGCACTACTCATCGCTGAAACTGACTTATCATCAGGATTCAAGCTGGAACGCGGGCCCGGTTTTTCATATCCTTCCAACGGTCAATCACGAGCGCATCCTGGTCAAGGCCTCATTCACCAGGCCATTTCTGAAAGCACCACAGCTAAATATTGACGGCGTCGGCCCCTTTGCCGGCAAAATGACCGATACGAAAGGTTACTTCTGGTCTTTTGATGCGCAAGGTCTTGAGCCGGACAGGACATACTCGCTGTGGCTAAAGGGACCCGGCGGTAAGGACCTGTGCGACGCATGGCCGCTGGCAACATTTCCGGCGCCGGATGCAGCGCCGAAAAAGCTGCGCCTTTTGATTTATACGGGGTTGGGCGGGCACGATGCCCTTATTGAGTGGTTCAAAGTGGGGCAGCTCCCCTTGTCCACACGCATCCGGCTTTTAAAAAAGGGTCTCTCCTTCAATCCGGACGTCATCGTATCCAGCGGAGACCAAATCTATTTTGATCTTCTTTACGATAAATCCGCACGCGTTATGGGAGGATCCCCCAGGGCAAAATTTCATGTTGGAACATTTGATCGTTCAAAGCGGGTTCTCGGCACTGAAAACGAGGAGGTGCTCAAGAAAGCGGTCGGCCCACAGATCGCCAATCTCTATGGCACATCCTGCAGATCTATCCCCACATTCTTCATACTGGATGATCACGATTACTTTGAGAACGATATTGCCGAGATGGAAGAATCCGGTTTCTATCTAAAACTTCTTCTCCTGGGTTGGCGTTCGCCATTTTATAAGGGGGGAATTTCGTTCCCGCCGGATGACTTTATGCTCGATCTCGGGCGCACCGCACAGAAACTTTATCTCCCTGAGTTTCTCCCAGACAGGAACAGACCCATGACCCTGCCGGCCACAGGGGCGTCTGACAGGGAAGCAGGTGTTTCAGAGTGCTATGGGACACTTCGATACGGTAAGCTTTTTGAGGGACTTCTTTATGAGAGCCGACGGTTTGTCACACTCAACGGAAAGGATGCCGTTTTTACACATGCCGCTGCTGAAAAATGGCTGATCGATAGAATGAGGGTAGCCGATACGGCCCACCTGGTGCACCTGCCTGCCGTGATATACGGCTGGAGCGCGGGCAAATGGATGGAATGGTATCCGGACATCAGAGATGAGGCTGGAGCGCTTTCCACATCAAAACCGAAGTACATGTGGCCGGAAGGCTGGTTTCTGCAGCACAATCGCATACTCAAAGCAGCGTCAGAAATGGAGGGGCGCATACCTTTATTTATCTGCGGGGACCTTCACCAGCAATCGGCAGAAAAAATTCTAAAAAGCGGCGATCTCGACCTCAGTCGCAACCCAGTTATCGCTGTTGCTTCAGGATCGCTCGGTACCGGACCCCGATCCTGGCCATCGGCTTTCAGAGGGATGGTTGCTGAACCCCCTACCGAGCTGACTGTTGAAGAAGACCTTAAACCACTTGAAAAAAACGGGTTTATTATTGCTGATGTGACGCCGGGAAAAATTGCCATCAAATTTTACGCATGGAGGCCGCCTGAGCCCATCGAAGCCATTGACACCCTGGAACCGCATCACTCTCTGGAGCTGAATGTAAAGAGATAGCAGTGCATCAAACTCCGGGGACGATTCTTCACTCAATGCTATTCGTATTTAGGGGATGTCCTTAAATAATTGAATATCTTCATTTTAAACAGGTCAGAGTCGGTGTTGTTAAGCATCCCATCCAATATATTGGTATGGCCAGACTGAGGGGATTGCCGCCCATAATTCCAATTGCCGGTTCCTGAAATGATTGTGATTGACAAAAGAAATGCCTGTCTGCATGAACTATAGGCTGATGCCGATTGATCGTTGAACCAGAATCGATGGCCGAAATTATGACCAAAAAAATTGCAGGCCAAACCGAATGATTTTTGGAAAGAATTACAATAGCAGGTTGTTGATCGGATGTATGTGATTGGCAAAATGTATATTTAGGAGTTTGAAATTAATTACTATTGTATGTATCATATAAAACAATTTTTGTATCATTCCAATTGCCGCTTGCGGTGTAATAACAATGAGATAATGTGTCAAATTCTGCCAAACCATAATAAAACGTTTCATTAAAATCAATACACCCGCCGCTGTTCATACATATGATTCCTTTATTGTACCCATCCCCCTCACTACAATTGACGGCGCTAAAATAGGTTGTCATACCCCCGGTCACTGTCTGCCCATCAGTCGTCGGGTCATTATACTGACTAAAATTTGCTTCAACACTATAATAATATGATACCCCAACTGGCTCGGCTTCATCTGAAACGCTAATCACAAGTGTGCCGGAAGTATCCCCGGAATAGCTGTAAGTATTACCTAAAATGGGTATAAGATCAGGATTAGAGTTAATAAAGTTTGATACAGGCCCTGCACCAGCATTATAGATGTTTAAAAATTCGTTGATATCGCCTGTAAAATCTACATCGCCATAATATCCACCATCATAATGGCAGACTGAGGGTATGGTGCTGCAGCATACCTTGTAAAAATATACTTTATCTTCATCTGCGGTCGAATCATAGTAACCCGTCTCTTTATCCGCACTATCCGTTAGGAGAATCCAGGAACCGATTTGAGGATTATCGGTTCTATAAACTGTATACAAAAAGTCTGGATCATTTTCCATCATCCAAAAATGTACATAAATTTCAGAAGAGCCCCCTTCATACACCCAAACTGGGTTGCCAGAATAATTTCAACAGCCTGAGATGATTAAGCCTATTGCCATGAACGGAAACAAAATATATCTCCAGCTTTTCATACCTTACCCCCAACTATCAACAGTGCGGTTCGCTAATAGATTTAAAAAAAGGAATTTAAAATTATTACTGCTTTTTTGTTGTGATGTCAAGGCTCGAT
>JAUXCK010000250.1 GCA_030618925.1 Desulfobacteraceae bacterium | reverse complement strand
TCTTCCTAAGACCGCTTGGCCTCCGACTTCCGGCAGCAATTCCTGACAGTCCTCCATGATGAAAACGCGCTTGCAATAAAGTTGCAGTCCGTGTTTACGCTCATGGCTGAACATATCAAAAGGGGCCTTGGAAGGAATGTAGAAAAGCACATTGTATTCGGTTGTCCCTTCCAGTTTCAGGTGCAAATGGGTAAGGGGTGGGTTCCAGTCGTGGCTCAAGTGTTTATAAAATTCGCTGTATTCTTCTTCGGTAACATCGTTTTTGTTTTTAAGCCAGATGGCTTTCATGGAGTTTAAGGTGTCTTCTTGAATCACCTTTCGGGTTGTCTCCCCTATTGCCTTGCCGTCCTTGTCCAGAATCTGATCTTCCTTTGGTATGGGTTCATCTTTTTCCACATCCATCACAATGGGGTAGCTGACAAAATCTGAGTGGCGTTTCACAATCTCGCGGATGGTATATTCGCTGGTAAAATCCTTTTCATCTTTTCCCTTTTTTTTCAGTGTCAGGACAATGTCTGTTCCGTGCCCGTCTTTGGTTGTTTCTTCGATGGTGTACGATCCATCTCCGGCAGATTCCCATTTGGTCGCAGTGTCAGATCCAGCAGCCTTTGTGATCAGCGATACTTTTTCAGCCACAATGAATGCGCTGTAAAACCCTACACCAAATTGGCCGATCAGCTCTGGTGTGATGATGTCCTTGCTTTTTTGCTGCTCGAGTGCCTCCAGAAAAGCGGCGGTGCCGCTTTTCGCAATGGTACCGATGTTGTCCATGACCTCTTCCCGGGTCATGCCGATACCATTGTCTGAGATTTCAATGGTCTGTTTTTCCGGGTCTGGTATCAGCTTTATCTTGAACTCGGTGGAAGCCTCAAGAATGTCGGCATCTGTCTGTGATTTAAACCGCAGCTTGTCGATCGCATCAGAGGCATTTGAAATTAATTCTCTTAAAAAAATTTCCTGATTGGAGTAGAGGGAATTGATGATAATGTTGAGAAGCTGTTGAACTTCTGTTTTAAACTGATGGGTTTGTTTTTTGCTTGTCATGGTTTCTCCTGTAAGGTGATCAAAGGCCCGCGAAGCGGGGGAAACATTATAGTTTTTATAAATCATTAAAATGGGTGCGATTTTGGAATTGTCAACCCTTGCCGGAAGCAATTTCTCACATGCTGTCACTCGGGCAGGGACAATACAGGGGGCATTCTATGCGGGGTTATCCGGCAGGATATCTGTTATGGAATAATCCTGGATGAGACAATTGAGTTGAGATCTTATTTTATCTGTTAATTTTCCGAATTTAATACAAAAACGCCTTGTTGTAACAGAGAAGAAAGGGATTTCTTTTTCAACGGGGATTTGGGAAATGATTTCAACGGGTACGTCGCTCACCAGAAAGCCGCCGCCGCTGATAAAAATGTCCAGTTCGGAAAATTCGTTGGGCATCGTTTTTGTATCGAGGAAATGAAAGGAGAGGCCTCCTTTGCTGATGTCAACGATATTTCCCAATTGGGATGAATTCGACTGAGATCTGAGCACGGCGAATGCGCCGTCCCTTACTTTGTAGCGCTTATGCTTCCGTCGATTGAATTTGATTTCGCGGATACTCATCCGATCTCTCCTTCCGGGAAATCGTCTGCAAATCAACCCGGTATTTTATAAATCCTCGCACCGGCTGATCATGAGTGCTCTGCCCGGACCGGAGGCGTGAGATGAAAAAGAACACTCATTATGCAGGCAGTCATACCCATCATTGCTGCCGTAAAACAATATTTTCACCACCATACGCAAAAGAGAGGGCAATGTCAATGATCAGCCGTCTTTCGGACGGGCGACGGTCCATACCCCGCCGGGCAAAGGATAAGGTTTTTCAATGTTCAACTCGTTTTCGAGCCAGGATTTTTTTTAAAAACCGGCCGGTGTAGGATGTTTCTATTGCGGCGATCTCTTCGGGTGTACCGGTGCCCACGATATACCCGCCGTTATCTCCCCCTTCAGGCCCCAGATCAATGATGTGATCCGCGACCTTAATGACATCCATGTTGTGTTCGATGACAATGACCGTATTGCCGGCGTCCACCAGCCGGTCCAGGACATTCAGCAGTTTCTTAATGTCATCTGCGTGGAGGCCGGTGGTGGGTTCGTCAAGAATGTAGACAGTTCGGCCTGTACCCCTTTTGCTGAGTTCCCTGGCCAGTTTCACCCTTTGGGCCTCACCCCCGGACAGAGTGGTTGCCGGTTGGCCGGTTTTAATATAGCCCAGTCCCACTTCTACCAGGGTCTGCAATTTTGACCTTATATTGCCGATTTTCCCAAACAGGGCGAGGGACTGGTTGACTGTCAAATCCAGAATTTCAATGATATTTTTCCCTTTATATCTGATTTCAAGGGTTTCCCGGTTGTAGCGCCTTCCTTTACAGACATCGCAGGCCACATATACATCCGGGAGAAAATGCATTTCAATTTTTATAATTCCATCGCCCTGGCAGGCCTCACATCTGCCTCCCTTGACGTTGAAGCTGAAACGGCCCGGTTTGTATCCCCGCAGACGTGCTTCAGGGGTTCTGGCAAAAAGCTCCCGGATAAAAGTGAAAATGCCGGTGTATGTGCCTGGATTGGATCGAGGTGTTCGACCGATAGGGGACTGGTCAATATTAACAATTTTATCTATATATTTGAGGCCTGTCATCTTATGGTACCGGCCGGAGGGTATCCTGGCCCGGTTAAGCTGCTGGGAAAGTGCTCGATACAGGGTCTCGAGCACCAGGGTCGACTTTCCAGACCCGGATACACCCGTGACACAGGTCAGGCATCCAATGGGAAATGCCACATCTATTTGCTTTAAATTGTTTTCAGACGCACCGGTGATGATTATTTTTTTGTCTTTTGATGTGCGTCTTTGCAATGGAACGTCAATTTTTTTTCTCCCGGACAAGTATTGGCCGGTAAGAGAGTTCTGGTCTTCCAGCAGTTTTTTCGGGGGGCCTGAAAATACAACCTGGCCGCCGTTCATGCCGGCAGCAGGTCCCATATCCACAACATGGTCAGCCGCCAGGATTGTTTCTTCATCATGCTCGACGACAAGGACACTATTGCCCAGGTCTCTCATTTTCAAAAGCGTTTTGAGCAGCTTCTGGTTGTCCCGTTGATGAAGGCCGATACTCGGTTCATCCAGGACGTATAATACACCGGTCAGCCTGGAACCAATCTGGGTGGCCAGCCTGATCCGCTGGCTTTCTCCGCCTGAAAGGGTGGATGCGCTTCTGCTAATGGTCAGATAAGGCAGGCCGACATTTGTGAGGAAACCGAGTCGCTCTATAATTTCCCCCAATATTTTTTCAGCAATGATCTCTTCCTTTTCAGGCAGTCTTATGGTTTTAAAAAAAGTCAGGGCGTTTTCAATGGACAATGCGGTGATCTCAGAAATGGTCATTCCGCTGACCATGACCGATCGACTGGCTCTGTTCAAGCGGCTCCCCCAGCATTCCGGGCACGGCTGGAAATTCATATATTGTTTTATTTCCTCCCGGGCATGATAAGAATCGGTCTCTTTATACCGTCTTTCTAAATTTGGAATGATGCCTTCAAACTTCTTATGGTAGGTGATTTTACGGTCGTTTCTTTCAAAATAAAAACATATTTCCTGATCTCCCGAGCCATATAACAGGGCTGTTTTAAACGTGTCCGGAAGGGTGCGGAAGGGCGTATAAATATCAACATTGTAATGACGGGTCAGCGCATCCAGAAATTCGGAGAATTGTACTGAACTTCGATTGGCCCACAGAACAACAGCACCCTCCCGCAGGGAGAGGTTTTGATTCGGTACGATCATATCCGGATCAAATTCCGTGGTTGATCCAAGCCCGTCACATGTGGGGCAGGCCCCCTGGGGAGAATTAAAGGAAAAACTGGCCGGGACAAATTCCGGGTAACTTACCCCGCAGGTGATGCAGGCGGATTTATCGCTGAAAATGACATTCTCACCTTCCAGCACATCAATGAAAACAAGACCATCTGACTGGGCCAGGGCCAACTCCAGCGAATCGGCCAATCGGTTTTGGATGTTTTGCTTTATCACGAGTCGATCGACCACAACATCGATAAAATGTTTTTTATTTTTAACAAGCCGGGTGACCTCTTCGATGTCATGAATCTCTCCATCCACGCGAACACGCGCGAAGCCATCCTTTCGCAGTTGTTTTAAAAGTTTTTCATGGGACCCTTTCTGACCGGATACAATGGGTGCAAGAATAACGATTTTGGTCCCTTCTTCCATAACAAGGATCTGGTCCATGATCTGATCCAGCGTTTGAAATGTGATCGGCTTGCCGCATTGATAGCAGTGGGGTGTGCCGACACGGGAAAAAAGCAGCCGCAAATAGTCGTAGATCTCTGTTACCGTGCCCACGGTTGACCTGGGGTTATGGCTGGTCGCCTTCTGTTCAATCGCGATGGCCGGTGAAAGCCCATCGATCGTATCCACATCCGGCTTGTCCATTCGTTCGAGAAACTGACGTGCGTAAGTGGAGAGTGACTCAACGTATCTGCGCTGACCTTCTGCATAAAGCGTGTCAAAGGCAAGGGTGGATTTTCCGGACCCCGAGAGCCCGGTAATCACCACAAATTTGTTTCGCGGCAGATCAAGGTTAATATTTTTTAAATTGTGCTGCCTTGCACCCCGAATGATTATTTTATCAGAATCCATTTATCCCCTATTCAAACAATACAGATGGTGATCTAAAATGATCGTTTCAAAATTTAAACGATCCTATTGTTACATTTTCCCGGAAAGATGAAAGCCATTTTATGGGTGATGCCTGGCCTGCATGGCCGCCATCCTGATTGCTGCTGTCAAGCTTCCCGGGTCAGCAGCGCCGGTGCCGGCAATATCGTATGCAGTGCCATGGTCAACCGATGTCCTGATGATTGGCAGCCCCAGTGTCACATTGACCCCATCCGAGAAATGAATCATCTTAAATGGTATCAGTCCCTGGTCATGGTACATGCAGATAACAACATCGAACAGCCCTTTTGCTGCATGATAAAATACTGT
>JAUXCK010000334.1 GCA_030618925.1 Desulfobacteraceae bacterium | reverse complement strand
AAAGAAAAAGGGGGAAAGGACAGACAATACAATGGCTAAAGAAAAAGGGGGAAAGGACAGATAATACAATGGCTAAAGAAAAAGAGTGGCTTAAATACATTGTCGCCGTTATCATATCCATCCTTCTTGCCATGGCCATCCTTTTGAAACCTGCTGATCTGGGCGGCCCCTATGACGCCTATTTTTCCGGGATCAACAGCACTTTAAAGGCGAACGGAATCGGGAGGCCATGTATTGTTCTTGACCTGGATCGTCTGGATCACAATGTTTCCCGGGTCATGGCGCACATAAAGCCGCCCCTGCATTATCGTGTGACCGCAAAATCATTGCCGTCAATAGAGCTGCTGAAATATGTCATGAAGAAAACAGGCACCACCCGGATCATGGGGTTTCATCAACCCTTCTTAAAGATGCTGATTGAGGAGTTGGGTGATGTGGATATCCTTCTCGGGAAGCCGCTCCTGATCTCATCCGTAAATGAATTTTATAATTCTATGCCGCAGGCGCAATGGGGCGATGTGTCCCAAAGGATTCAATGGCTTGTGGACAGTGAGCCGCGACTCAACAGAACCCTTCTGTTTGCCAGGGAGAAAGATCTGACATTGCGCATCAATATCGAGATAGACGTCGGGCTTCGCCGGGGCGGGGTCTTAACGCCCCAGGAGCTCGGCAGGCTGTTAAACATAATCGCCTCAAACCCGGCGCATTTACGTTTCACCGGACTCATGGGCTATGAGGCCCATGTTCCCCACGCGCCGCCAATACTCAGTTCTCCATCAAAGGCGTTTAAGCAGGCCATGGATACATATATCGCACACTGCGATTATGGAAAAGAAAACTATCCCGGGCTTTTCAAGGGAGATTTGACACTCAACAGCGGCGGCAGCACAACCTACCCGCTGTTTACAGGAGACCTTCCCATAAATGACATTGCTGCCGGATCCTGCATGGTAAAACCGTCAACCTTCACGGGCCTGAAAGATCATTTGCCGGCACTTTATATCGCTGCGCCTGTGATCAAGAAAAGAGGCGGTCCGCAGATTCCGTTTCTCGATTATGCGGACAGCCTGATTGCCTGGTGGGACCCCAACATGGCTGAAACCATTTATTTGTATGGGGGGGGATGGGCGGCGGAAATCGTATCCCCGCCCGGCGTTAAGGATAATCCGATAACCTCAGGTCCACTCAATCAGAATCTGCTGCCAAACCAGTCCAATTATAATGCCTCTTCAAAGACGCCCATGGACGTGGGTGATTTTTTGTTTTTTCATCCCCAGCAAAGCGATGCAATATTTCAGTTTGAAGAAATTATCGTCCTGCGCAGGAATAAAATTGTGGCCAGGTGGAAGTCGTTTCAGACAAAATATTAGTGTTGACGCCTTAACCTGTCTGAAGGGAAACCCCATGCAACTCGACATGCATTATTATGGAACGTTCGCCATGGCGCGGACTGCCGGGCTGAAAAGCGGTACCTGCAGGATTGTTGCAACCGCAGCGCAATTTGTCGATGATAGTGCGGCAGATGTACATATCGAATTTCAGGATGGCGGGCGCATCGATGCCCAGCCCACCGCTCACCATGTTTTAGATATCATCAGTCATCTTGACCCTGAAGACCAGCGGCAGGTGTGGGTACCATTTCATTTTTTGCCCGGAAATCAGGGGAACACCTTTTCAGAACGGTTGATATGCCGGCAGGATACCCTGATGGTCAGAGAAATGATCAAACATCATCTGGGATACGCGAAAAAGGATGTGGGCCCCTACCTGATGGGGATTGCCGCACATGCCTGCGCAGACACCTATTCGCACCATGGATTTTCCGGGGTCAGTTCAAGGCGAAATCGGGTGGACAATGGAAGTATTGAATTTGAACGCGGCCTTGACCCTGAAACTGCACACAATATCAGGGACAAGGCAGAAGACTTTTTCCGGCGGTATGGTCCGTACGGCGGTTTGATGGGCAGCATCAAGTCCTGGCTGGCTGAAACCGTATCCGGTGCATTGGGTCATGGGGCTGTGGCCACCTATCCGGACCGGCCCTATCTGAAGTGGCGTTTTGCATATGAATATCCAGAGAGAAACCTGGTAAAAAGGGATAATCCAGCTGATTTTCTCAAGGGGTGCCGTGCCTTGCATCAGATGTTCACACGGCTGGGAAGAAAAAACCCGGCGTTGTCGGACGGCAGCAGTGTTCATTTTTCCGTGATTAAGGACTCCGTCAGGACTATTTTGGCCCATCAGGGCAATAAAGAAGAGCGGATAGAAAAATGGCGCGCGGCATCATGGAACGGCCGGCTGGGAAAAAGGTTCAGGATACCGGCGTATGGCCTGGAGGCGTGGGGAAAGGAGGCTTACAACCTGAACGGCAGCAGAAATTCGGAACGCGCACTTGATTCCAATATCTATCGTTTCTACCAGGCCGCCTCCCTGCACCGGCAGTTTGTCCTGCGAGAACTTCTCCCGGAAAATGCGCTTATTGTGGCCTAAAAGATGAAGGACAGGCCGGATGCGACCATGATCATGGTGTCATGGGACTCTTTCAAGAGTGTGAAGCCATAGGATAAACTGGTGTCGAATGCAACAAGGTCATTAAAAAAAAACCTGGCGCCCAGGCCCACAAGGGCATATCCATAATCTGTGAACTTCCGGTCCCCGGCAATGTCAAAGGATCTTTGGTAATAGCTGCTTTTGGCATAAGGGATGATTTTTTTATTTGTCGAGAAATTATAAATGCAATAGGCTTCTGCAGATAGAGTCGTTTCCTTTTCTCCCTCAATCGTGGCAATGGTCATCCCCGGCCCGATGCCCAAAAGGAGCTTGTCTGTCAGATATTTTCCCAATCTCAGCTGCACATTGGCGGTTGTGTATTCAATGTCACCGTGGGTTGCGTAAAACATGCCTGCGAAAGAAATTTCGGTGTCACCGGCGTTTATGGTTTCCTGACCAAAAGCTGAACCCGCCATCAAAAGCAGGATGGCAAATACCAAATTTTTCACGTGTGTATCCTTTTTCAGGTCCCTGCCGGTTTTCGATGAAGGTGAGCCGGCAGCATTGTTTTCAGAATCAATGCCATAAGAACGATTGAAGCGATCAGGGAGACCAGGCCCACACCCTCTTCATGGTGGCCCTGAATCCAATCCGCTGCGCTGAGGCCAAGCATAATATATAGGGTATTGACGGCGATGCCAAGGGCCAGTGAGCAGATAATGATAGAAAAAAGATATACCACGGTTGCTTTTTTCCCAAGTATTTTTGACACAACGGTCAGGGAGGCGGCATTGGTTGCAGGGCCTGCCAGTAAAAAAACAAGGGCCGCACCCGGAGAAAGTCCTTTAAGTACCAGCGCCGCTGCAATGGGCGTAGAGGCTGTGGCACAGACATAAAGCGGTATGGCCACGATCAGCATGACCAGAATGGGGAGTATCCCCTCACCCAAATGGGCAGAAATCAGCTCTGGCGATACAAAGGCGGAAATAGCCCCGGCAATAAAAATTCCAATGACAAACCATTTGCCGATATCGGCGAGTAATTCACCAAAGGCGTATGTCATGCCGTCCCGGAGCCTGGCCCGGAAAGAGGTCTGAGACTTTTTTGCCGGTGTGCAGGTGCATTCATGACCGGAACAGCCAGGGGCCGGGGATATCTCTTTATCTTCACCAGGTTCGTCCTTATCCAAAGCGTTCACAAAAAAGCCTGTAATGGTTGCGGTGATAAATGCTGCCATGGGCCGGATAATTGTCATCACCGGGTCCAGGAGTGCGTACGTGATGGCAATTGAATCAACGCCGGTTTCAGGGGTGGAAATCAGAAATGAGGCAGTGGCCCCCTTGCTTGCTTTCTGCTGCCGCAGCCCGGCTGCAGCCGGAAGAACACTACAGCTGCAAAGGGGAATCGGGATGCCCAGGAGCGACGCCTTTAACACGCTTGACATTTT
>JAUXCK010000281.1 GCA_030618925.1 Desulfobacteraceae bacterium | reverse complement strand
TCCAGATTTCCAGCAAGGGTTTACCCCCTATGGGCATCAGGCATTTGGGTGTCTTTTCCGTCAGGGGCCGAAGCCGGGTTCCTTTGCCTGCGGCCAGCAAAAAGGCTTTCATCAGGTTGATTTGACCTCCCGGATGACCTGCAGGTGTTTCATGTGTTTTGTGGCATAATCCAGAATGTCATCAATATCATCCTGATGGTTCAGATACGCCCAATAGCTTTGAATGCTGTCTTCGATGCACCGGGCGGGAACCCACCCGATGGATGCCAAACTGGCGGTGTCTGAAAAAATATGTCTGGTGTCACCATAACGATAATATCCTGATATAACAGGATCAATTGTCTTCTTTACAATCGACTGCATGGTATTGTAGAAATCGAGCACTGTCCAGGCTTTCCCGCCCCCCACGTTAAACACCCTGTAATCGGCTTCGGGTTGTTCAAGAACCCGTAGATTGGCGTTGACCACATCATCTATATTGACATAGTCACGGATTTGGTTGCCATCTTCGAAAATGATGGGCTGTTTGTCAAAAAAGAGATTGAGGGCAAAAATTCGCATGGCCCCGGAATACGCATTGTAAAACGATTGCCGGGGACCCTGTACGATGGAATAGCGCAGGGCCACCGAAGGGATACCATATCGCTTTCCCAACTGAATGCTGATCTGCTCCTGTGAATATTTTGAAATTGCATACGGGTTGCACGGGTTGATGACCGTTTCATCAGACGGCAGCCATGAAAGCGGATGGCGGCATTTCGGGCAGAGATGCTCCCACTGGCCCTTTGACAACTGGGCTTCCAGTCGTATCTGCGGGTAGACGTAATTTTTTTCCTTTGGATAACATTCCGGACACTTGTAACGCCCCTCTCCCATCACAGCCTGACTGGCGGCAACAATCACCTTTTTGATTTTCGATGTCAGTCCCTGTTCCACGATCAGCTCATACAAAAGGGCGGTTGAAACAGAATTGACATGAAAATAGGTCGAAAAATCGGGCAGGTAATCCTGATATGCGGCAAAATGAAAAATGGCATCCATTCCGGCAAGGGCCTGCTTTACCTTATTCCGGTCCCTGACATCCCCCAGCATAAATTCAGCGTCAGGATGAAGGTATCCGGGTTTTCCCTTTGGATGAACCGTTTCTTGAAGGTTATCAAGGATGCGGACGCTGTGCCCTTTCCGGATAAGGGCATCCGCCGTATGTGACCCGATAAACCCCGCACCGCCTGTAATCAGAATGTTCACGATAATACTCCAAGATGGGTCGCTTAGCGACTGGCGTTAGACCTGTCGTCAAAAATGACTTTGCTGCCGCTGGGCTCCAGCATAAAAGGCAGCTCTCGGTATGCTTTCAGCGTATCAAATACAGCATTTTGTTTTTCCCGCGGCACGATCAACAGAAGAAAGCCGCCGCCGCCGGCACCTGCGATCTTACCGCCAAAGGCGCCTGCCTTCTTGGCTGCGTCATACATGACCTGGATTTTTTCGTTGGAAATCCCGGACGCCATCTGCTGTTTTAGCTGCCAGTTGCGATCCAGCAGCTCGCCGCAGGCATCTATGTCGCTTTTTTTGATGGCATCGCAAAAGGGACTCACCAGAGATACCATCTCTTTCATGGTTTCAGACAGCCGCTCTGTCAACAGGTTTTTTCTTTGAACCGAAAGAATCTCACCTGCATTTCTGGTAATGCCTGTATAATAGAGGAGGAGGGATGATGAGAATTTCCGCTGGGCTTTGTCCGATAATTTTATGGGGTTTCGTTTTGTCCTGTCGTTTCGGCTGAATGTAAATTCATTAATGCCGCCAAAAGCGGCTGCGTACTGGTCCTGCCGTCCAATGGGTTTGCCGAGGATGTCGATTTCAATCCCGCAGGCATCCATTGCGAGCTGTTCTGCGGTGACAAGGATATTCTGGTAGGTGTAAAGCGCATGCAGCAGCGCCACTGTAATCGAGCTTGAGCTGCCCAGGCCGGACCCGGAGGACGGGATGTCTGCCAGGGTTGTGATTTCAACCCCTTTTTCCACCCCGGTTTTTTTCATGGCTTCCCGGACAAGATCATGCTGGATGTCGGAAATGTGCTCGACACATTCCTTCCGGGAATAATTAATATAAATCATGTCATCAAAACGTTCCTTGATGATGGTGTATACAAATTTATCGATGGTGGTACAGACAACACTGCCATCCTGGTGCTCATAAAAATCTTTCAGGTCCGACCCGCCACCGACAAAACTGATGCGAAGCGGTGTTTTTACAATGATCATATCCCATTTCCCGTTTTTAATCCCGGCCCGGAGGAACCTGCATTTGGTGAAGCCTTGTGAAACTTCTCTGAATCATGGATTTTTGCGCCAGACCTGTTCTTTTCAGCTATCATGATATCCGGATCGATTGCAAGGATCTTCATCAGTTGATACGACATTGATGACTTGGTAAATAGTCCAATCTGGACTTTTTACGGAATCGTCAAACAGTGATTGTTTCAAGAACCTTATTCTGATAAAATATTCAGCATCCATCCATGCGTTTCATATTGATGGATGGACGCCAAATAGCAATCATACGCCATTGTCGCGTTGTTTCCAAAAGGATAAACCCGGCCATGCTGAGTGAAAAAGAAAAACTGGATGCATTGATCCTGCTGGGGATTGAACTGAATCAGGTGCAGGACCTTGATATTCTCATGGAGCTTATCCTTTCGGAAGCACGGCGTTTTGTAAACGCGGATGCCGGATCTATCTATATAAGGGACAGCCACTCACTTTATTTTACCTACACCCAGAATGACACATTGCAGATGCGACTGAAAAACGGGGAAAAGCTCATCTATTCTACTTTTTCACTGCCCATGGACAAGACAAGCATTGCCGGGTATGTGGCCTGTACCGGTCGGGCGCTGGACCTTGCGGATGTGTATCAAATTGATGCATCACAACCGTACTTGTTCAGTCAGAAATTTGATAAAGCATCAGACTATAAAACCCGGTCGGTATTAACCCTTCCATTAAAAACCCCTGAGGGTGACGTTATTGGTGTGCTTCAGATCATTAATGCACAGGATGAAGCGGATCGTGTCATTTCTTTTTCCATCGAAGACCAGCAGATAATGACTCATTTTGCAAGTATTGCGGCGGTTGCACTGAATCGGGCCAAAATGACCCGGGCCATGATACTGCGTATGATTCAAATGGTCCAAATGCGTGATCCCAATGAAACCGGCGATCACGTGAACCGGGTGGCAGGGTATGCCATTGAAATTTATGAAAAATGGGCTGTCACCCAGTGCTGTGCCCAAGAGGAGGTTAAAAGAAACCGTGATATCTTTCGCATGGCGGCAATGCTTCACGATGTGGGGAAAATAGCGATTTCAGATTTGATTTTGAAAAAACCAAGCCGGTTTGACCTGAACGAATATGAAGTGATGAAGATGCACACCATTTTTGGGGCACAGCTGTTTCAGGATCGGCAGTCGGACTATGATACGGCTGCCGCAGAGGTGGCGTTAACGCACCACGAATGGTGGGACGGCAGCGGATATCCCGGGCATGTGGATGTGGCGGCCTGTTCCGGTCTGGAAAATTTAATGCTTGAGGATGAGACATCTTCAGGGAAAAAAGGGCATGAGATTCCCATTTTCGGCAGGATCGTTTCTCTGGTAGACGTTTATGACGCCCTGTGTTCCCCGCGTGTCTATAAGGACGCCTGGGATGAGTCCAAGGCCCTTTCATCCATTGAAAAGGCAGCCGGGACTCAGTTTGACCCTGATCTGGTGGAAATTTTTTTCGACAACATTGACATGATTCGATCCATTCAGAAAAGATATAAAGGAGAATAATATGAGTGACATTCGTCTGAAAGATGCGAAAATTAATTTCCAGGGCCACTGGCTGTCTGCAAAGGAATTAACGGCGATGCTTAAAGGGAAACTGGATGCAGGTGACCTGAAGGTAGCAGATATTGCGGCTGCCCTGGAAGAACTCAACGCTGCGATGGAAAATTCTCATACCCTGGAGGAAAGGGTGGTGGTGACAAAGGAAGTGTATGAGAAATTGGTTGAATTGGGTGGCGAAGATGATAAAGCCAGTGTTTATAAGGCGGTCATGGAATATATCCAAACCGATGGAACAGCATCTGCCGGGGATGGGACTGCCCATGAATCAACAAACGGAAAATCGGTTATTAAATGCACAAAATGCAAGGCCTTGATCGAGGTGCCCTCTGATAAGAGGCCGGTCGTTTTTGACTGCCCCATATGTGGAACGGGCTGTCGTTTGACATTGTAAGGTGAATCGTAACCATCGCAGATCAGAGAATTTTTTATGAAGCCGAAAATAATCGTCATCTGCGGCCCTACGGGCGTCGGAAAGACAACCGTGGCAACAGAGCTGTGCCTTGAGTTCAAAGGTGAAATCATCAGTGCCGATTCGGTCCAGGTTTACCGGTATATGGATATCGGCACCGCCAAGCCGACCCCGGCTGAGCAGGCCATGGCACCTCACCATATGATCGATATCATTAACCCGGATGAGTCCTTTGATGCCGCACGTTTTTCAAAAATGGCCAACTCGAAGATCACCCTGCTGAAGGGGTCGGGAAGACTCCCTTTTATCGTGGGCGGCACCGGACTTTATAAAGTCGGAGGCCAAGCGGTCTTAGGAAG